>CAIQJD010000946.1 GCA_903872005.1 uncultured bacterium
CTGTTGGTGCGTACCCTGGTCGGCGTCGCAGGCTGGACATCGTTCCCGCTGCAATGGGATACGGCCGGCGCCGCGCCGGGAACCTACGCCATCGGCGTCGAGGCGCGCACGGCGGAGGGAGAGCTGCTGGATAGTGGGATGGCCTATTTCCAGATTGGCCTGGTCGAAGCGGAGATCCGCCAGTTGCGTGTGACGCCGGCCAACTTCATGCCCGGCCAGACCGTGGAAATCGCCTGCACGCTGGACAATAGCGGCTCGGTCGCCATCAGCGCCACGACGACGATCCTGGTCTATTCCTACGTCAGCGGCGAGGTGGTCGCCAGCTTCCGGCAGGACGTGGGGCCGCTGGCGCCGGCGGCCAGCCTCCCCTTCAGCGCGCAGTGGGCCAGCCCGGCCAATGCCCGCGGCGCGTATCGGATCAATGCCTACGTCCTCTATCATGGGCGCAGCACCGACGCGCTGAGCGCCACCGCGCGCGCCGGCACGCCGTACTTCCTGCCGCTGGTGCGAAAGTAGACGCACGCGGCCGGCGCGCAGGGGGGCGGGTCATCTGGCATGGCCCGCCCCCGGCGCGTCTACGGCTCCAGCATATCCTTGTCCCACAGGTCCATGAGAAAGGTGTGCCCCGGCGCGTTGGTGATCAAGAAGGGGAGCCGGCTGGCGCGGGCGACCGCCCACGCGGTCGCGCTGCTGGCCCAAAAGGCCGGCGTCTCGTCCTCTCTGATCTCCATCGGTTCCCCGAACTCCGGCTTGCTCAGATCGGCGATGCCGAGGGCGGCCGGCGCGCCGATCTGAATGGGCGCGCCATGCGCTTTGGGAAGGCGCGCCGTGCTGCGCGCCACATCGGCGCAGCGCGCCGCCGGGATGGGGCGCATGCTGACGACGACCGAGCCGCGGAAGGGGCCGGCCGGCTTGCACGGGAGGCTGGTCACATATAATGGCGGAATCTTGTCCAGCTCGATGTGGCGCGGGACGAGGCCGGCGGCCGTGAGCAGCGCATCGAAGGTGAACGAGCTGCCCAACAGGAAGGCTACCAGATCGTTGCGCCAGTAGTCGCGGATGTCTGGGACTTCGGCCAACAGCCCGCCATTGTGATAGATGTGGTACTTCGGCAAATCGGTGCGGAGGTCGCAGCCCGGCGCGCCGGCCGGCTCCCAACGTCCCGCCTCCAGGATATCCACGATGGGCAAGGCGCGCGGGTTGCGGATGCAAAAGGCGGCGAAGTCGAGCGCCTGCTCTTTGGGCGCCAGGACCAGGTTCGCGTGGACGCGGCCGGGGGCCAGGCCGATGGTGGGGCTGACAAACTGGTTCTGGCGCATCCACTGGCGGATGTTGATGAGATCGTCTTTCCAGGACATGACGCGCGGCCTCCAGAGAAGGGATGCGGTACTTATACACCGTGACGGCGCGGTCGGCAAGGCCGGCCGGCTCGGCTAAAGGGTCTGGCCCCAGCGCAGGGTCGCATCCATCAGCCGGTGATAATTCGCCGCCAGCCGGCCCGACATGCGCTCCAACGGCGTGCCGGTGGTAGAGATGATCAGTCGGCGCGGGCCGGCTGCGGCGATCAACTGGCGCACCTGCGCCTCGATGACCTCTGGCTCGGCGTTGTACAACTCGCGCATCTGCACGTTGCCGGTGATCGTGATCTGCTCGCCGGCGATCTGGCGCGCCTCTTCCAGCGTGATGTCGCCATCGGGCACGGTCTCGACCGGGTCCACCTGATCCACGCCCATCTCGACCAGCCGGCGCAGGGCGTGGCGCAGATGGCCGTGGCAGTGATAGGCGACCAGCCGGCCGCGCGCTTTGCACAACTGCACCAGCGGCGCGTCATAGTCCACCACCAGGGCGTCGAAGTCGCGCGGCGACATCAGCGGCGGCGTGGCATGTTCGGCCCCGCCGAAACGGATGATTGGCCCGACGCCCAAATCGAGCAGCGCCTCCAGATGGGCGCGAATGCGCGCCGTCGCCAGGCGCATCAAGCCATGGATCAGCGCCGGCTCGGTGCGGGCGAAGAGCAGGAAGTCTTGCGGCGCGAAGAGCCGGCAGACCGGCAGCAGCGGCGAGGGGATCGTCACCCAGAAGAGGCCGCGCCCGCCGAGCCAGCGCTCCAGGTCGGGGTAATCGTCCAACGCCGGCGCGCGGCCCTGCCAGGGAAGATCGAGCAGGAGGCGGGCGTCTTCGGGCGTCTTGCACCAATGCTCGATCTGCCAGGCATGGCCCGTGCCGGGCTGGACCGCTTTCGTGGCGCTCAGGACGCGGTCGCCAATGCGGATCGTCTGGGTCGTGTGGATGCGGCCGTCGCGCGCGAAGGCCGGCGCGGTCTCGGTCTGCGCCGGCGGGATGAAGAGCGCATCTGATCCCATACAGGGCGGCCGCCAGAAGTAGAAGTTGTCGCCTTCGGCTTCCATGCGCCGCACGAGGGCCATGTAGGCCGGATCGCGCGCCCGCCAGTCGTCTTCGTCCTGGTAGCCGTGGATGGGGCCGGGCCGGAAGCCGGCCGGCGTGACGACGAAGGGGATGCAGGTGAAGACCGGGATGCGGTC
>CAIQJD010000947.1 GCA_903872005.1 uncultured bacterium
CCTGCGCGGCATCGGCTCTGGCGTGGACCCGCGCCAGGACGCCGGCCGCGCCCACGCGCTGGTCGGCGTGCAGGGCGCGCCGGCCGGCAGCGCGGCCGAGGTGTGGCAGGCCGGCAACGCCTGGCTGCGTCTGGGCGGGAACCCGGACGCGCGTCCGTTGGCGGCGGCGTTGGATGCGGTCAGTCTGAAATGACGCACGCCAGACCTTCAGAGTCTTGACGGCTCCAAAGGTCTGGCGTCAGGCGGGGAGAGAAAACCCCGACGAGGATGCGTTGCGGAACGTTACGCCGGCTTGATGGCGTTGAGGGCCTTCATCAGGCGCGACTTGCGACGAGCAGCGTTATTGGGGTGAATCACGCCCTTCTGAGCGGCGCGGTCGAGAGCCGCCAAAGCTTCTTGCGTGGCCTTGGCCGCGTCTTGCCACTTGCCGCCGGCGATAGCCTGGCGCGCGCCCTTCACTTTGCCGCGCGAACCACTCAAATGCGTGCGGTTGCGTAGACGCTGTTTCTCCGACGATCGGATCTGCTTGATTGCGGACTTGATATTCGCCAACGGGACCTCCTGACAGCCCTTTCCCAGTCTCAGACACGGGTCATGCGATATGTTACCGCGCGATGACGCGGTAGCGAGAGTAGAATATACACCAGAACCGCCATTTTGTCCAATTGTGGCCGCTGCGTCACTGTTCAGGGCTGGGATCAGGGATTCTGGCTAAGCAACTGGGACATCTCATCCCGCTGGCGCAACGCCGGTTGCGCCAGCGGGATGACAGGGATGCTTTCGGCAGCAAGCCTCCCTGTGTCCCAGTGATTCGAGTCGCCCCCCAGGAGCGGATAGTGTATCCACCAGCCAGAGTTCTTCACGGGTCTTCTAGCGCGTCACATCCATACGCAGGCCGCGCAGGCGCAGGCTGTTGGTCACGACGAAGATGGAGCTGAACGCCATCGCGCCGGCCGCCAGCATCGGGTTCACCACGCCGGCCGCTGCCGCCGGGATCAAGATCACATTGTAGAAGAACGCCCAGAAGAGATTCTGCTTGATCGTCCGCATGACGCCGCGCGCCAGGGTGATGGCCCGCCACAGCCCGACCAGATTGCCCGACATCAGGGTGACTTCGGCCGTCTCCATGGCGATGTCCGCGCCGGCGCCCATGGCGATGCCGACGTCGGCCTGGGCCAGCGCCGGCGCATCGTTCACGCCGTCGCCCACCATCGCCACGCGCAACCCCTGCCCCTGCAACTTCTGCACCTGGGCCGACTTATCGGCCGGCAGGACTTCGGCCAGCACTTCGCTGATGCCGGCCTGGCCGGCCATGCTGCGCGCCGTGCGCGCATTGTCGCCGGTCAACATCACCGTCTTCAGGCCCAACGCGCCCAGTTGCGCCACCACGGCCCGCGCCTCCGGCTTGAGCGTGTCGGCCACGGCGATGACGCCGGCGGCCCGCCCATCCCGGGCGATCAGCATGGCTGTCTTGCCTTCGCCTTCCAGCTTATCCAGCCGGGCGCGCAGCGGCGCGACGTCTACCCCCTCGCGCTCGAAGAGGGAACGGGAGCCGACCAGCAGCCGCGCGCCGGCCACGCCGGCGATGACGCCACGCCCAGGCGCAGCCACGAAGTTCTCCAACGGCAAGAGGGCCAGTCCATCCTCTTTGGCCCGATTGACGATGGCGCGCCCCAGGGGATGCTCGCTCCCCTCTTCGGCGCTGGCCGCCAGGGTCAATAGCTCTTCCGCGCTCAGCCCTTCCAGCGGCTCGATATCGGTCACGGCCGGCTTGCCCTGGGTCAGGGTGCCGGTCTTGTCGAGGACGACGGCCTGCACGCCGGCTAACCGCTCCAGCGCCTGGCCCGACTTGATCAGCGCCCCGACTTGCGCGCCCTTGCCGGTGCCGACCATCACGGCCGTCGGCGTCGCCAGACCCAGCGCGCAGGGGCAGGCGATGACCAGCACCGCCACCATATTGAAGAACGCCTTCGTGAAGCCGGCCCCGCCGATCATCCAGCCGGCGAAGGTGAGCAGCGCGATGGCGACGACGGCCGGCACGAAGATGGACGCGATCTTATCGGCCAGATGTTGCACCGGCGCTTTAGAGCCTTGCGCGTTCTGCACCAGGCGCACGATCTGCGCCAGGGCCGTATCCGCGCCGACTTTGGTCGCTTCCAGGATGAGCCGGCCCTCCTGGTTGATGGTTGCGCCGATCACTTCGGCCCCCACGCCCTTCTCGGCCGGCACGCTCTCGCCGGTCAGCATAGACTCGTCCACCGCGGAGCGGCCTTCCACGATGATGCCGTCCACCGGGATGCGCTCGCCGGGCCGCACCACCACGCGGTCGCCCACCTGCACCGCGTCGGCGGCGATTTCGACTTCCACGCCGGCGCGCAGGACGCGCGCCGTCTTGGGGCTGAGGTCCATCAGCTTGCGGATGGCGTCGGATGTGCGACCTTTGGCGCCCGCTTCCAGGAACTTGCCCAGGATGATCAGGGTGATGATCACCGCGCCGGTCTCGTAGTAGACGTGGCCTTCCACCAGGAAGGTCGTTGCCAGACTATACACATAGGCCGCCGAAGAGCCGAGCGCGATGAGCACGTCCATGTTGGCGCTGCCGCCGCGCAGCGACTTGTACGCGCCGACATAGAACTGCCGGCCGACATAGAACTGCACCGGCGTGACGAGCGCCAGCAGGACGTACTTGAAGCCCGCAAACTCCGGGATCAGCATGAAGCCGACGCCCATGCTTAAGATGAACGCCGGGATGGTGAAGATCAGGCCGATGATGAGGAGCCGGCGCTGGCGCTCGATTTCGGCCCGGCGCGCCTGGCGCTCAACATCTTCGGGCGCATCGGCGCCGGCCGTCTCAATCACCGCATAGCCGGCGTCCACGATGGCCTGGCGGATCGCGCCGATTTGCGCCACGCCAGGGATGAAGCGCACCGTCGCCCGCTCCGTGGCCAGGTTGACGTTGGCCTCCAGCACGCCATCCACTTTCCGCAGCGCCCGCTCGATGGCGCTGGCGCAGTTGGCGCAATGCATCCCCTGGATGGGCAGGGTCACGACGCCGGCGGCCACCTGGTAGCCGGCATCTTCGATTTCTTTGACCAGTTGGCGCGCATCCAGCGTGGCGGCGTCATACTTCACCTGCGCCCGCTCCGTGGCGTAGTTGACGCTGGCCTCGGCCACGCCGCCGGCGCGCTTCAACTGGCGCTCAATTGCCAGGGCGCAATTGGCGCAATGCATCCCTACGACGGGCAGATTGACATCTCTGATATTGTCGCTCATGGCGCGCCTCCCGCGCCGCGGCGTGACTAATCGCGCGCCGCGTAGCCGATCTCTTGCAGCCGGGCCTTGATAGCCGGCAGGGAGTCTCCGACGAACTCCACGGATACCTGCTTCTGCTCCACGCTGGCATCCACCGATACGACTGACGGAACTTGCTTCAATTCGCGATTAATGGTCTTCACGCAGTGGCCGCAATTGATGTTCGGGACATTCAATACCACGCGATTCTTCTCAGTAGCCATAGTAGCCTCCTCAGCTTTACGCTGGAATCTGGCCCTTCACAAGGGTCGCTGGCATTATAATTAGTTTATGGATTTTGTCAAGTAAGCGCGATCACGTAACGGTTCAGCGTTGCGCCAAAGTGTAGTATAATGGGCGCTATGAATGCTGAGGGAGTCCAGGCCCTGGCAGCCGAAAACGCGGCGCGGCGTGGCGTACCCTTCCACTCGGGTATATCCTGATATTTACGCTGAAATGGAGCTCCGCCGCCGATGAAAAGCGCCTATTTCAAATATATAGCCGCATTGCTTTTGTTTGGCTCCAACGGGATTGTCGCCAGCCTTATTGCGCTAAGCAGCTATGAGATTGTCTTCACCAGAACGCTGATAGGCAGCCTTTTCCTGGGCCTGATCTTCGCCCTTTCCAGACAGAAGGTGCAGGCCGGCAGAAACAAAACCCACCTCCTCTATCTGGTGATTTCCGGCGTGGCCATGGGCGCCAGTTGGGTGTTTCTGTATGAAGCCTACGTACAAATTGGCGTCAGCATCGCATCGCTGGCCTATTATTGCGGCCCGGTGATCGTCATGATCCTCTCCCCGATCCTGTTCCGGGAAAGGATGACCGGCGCCAGGCTGGGTGGATTCATGGCCGTTGTGATCGGTATGTGGTGCGTCAACGGGCCGGCGCTGTCCCAGGGCAAACCCGCCTGGGGACTGATCTACGGGATAGCCTCTGCCATCATGTATGCCTTCATGGTGATCTTCAACAAGAAAGCGGTAAGCATCACGGGACTCGAAAACGCGATGTGGCAGTTGATCACGAGCTTCATAACCGTCGCGATTTTTCTCGGCCTGAAGCAGGGGTTTTCTGTCCACATGACGCCGGCAAGTTTGGCGCCCGTTCTGTTGTTGGGCGTCGTGAACACCGGCATCGGCTGCTATTTCTATTTTTCTTCCATTGGGCATCTACCCGTGCAGACCGTAGCGATCTGTGGCTATTTGGAGCCGCTTTCGGCCCTGCTTTTTTCGGCCACCCTTCTGGGGGAAAAGCTGGGCTTTACGCAGATCGTCGGGGCTGTGCTGATTTTGGGCGGCGCTGCGTTTGGAGAACTGGCCGGGCAGAAGCCATTGAAGAGGGACGCGGGTTAGGGCATCCCGACGACGGTCGCAGATCGTAGCGTGCGCCCCTGAATTGGTATGCGCTGGAAGTGCAGCCGGCGAGCAGCGTCCCAAAACGCCCACAAGGAGCCAGACTACCACAGTCCCGATGCCTATCCCCCAACAGGTGAAACACACGTGGCGCCGGCTCTACCTCTGCGTCCCCTGCGCCCCGGCGCTAGATGCGCCTGATGCTTTCAGGATCAGCGGCAGCCATTCGCGGCGCGGCAGCGCGGCGGTGCTGAACATCCAGACGGCGCTCCATGCGCTCTCGCCGGCCGCGTTGCGCGCCCGCACATGCCAGGCGTAGGTGTAGCCGGCCGGCAAGGGATCCAGGAAGCGGTTCGTCGCGGTCTGCCAATCGAAGGCGCGCACGCCGCCCGGCCCGCCCCACACCACGCCGGCGTATGCGTCGCCGGTGGCAGACCAGGAGAGGAGGATCGGCGCGCCGGCCGGCAGGACCGCTCCGTAGGCCGGGGCCAGGAGCGCCGGCGCGGCCGGCGGGGTGAGGGAGATGGTCGGCGTCGCGGTCGGCGTGGGCGATGGGACGGCGCTGGGCGTCGCGGTCGGGGTCGCCGTGGCGGTCGGGGTTGCGGTCGAGGTCGGGGTTGCCGGCAGGGTGGCGGTGCGCGTCGGCGTCAGGCCGCTGGTTGCCGTCGGGGTCATAGTCGGCGTGGGCGTTGGCGTCGCGCCGTAGCACGGGCCGTCCAGGTTCCACTGGATGATGAGTGTTGCCCGGCCGGCATTCTCGTAGTACTCGGCCAGAATGTCGTGCTCGCCGGCGATCAGGTCTACGCCCACGTCAATGGCATGGATGCCATCTATCCAACGCTCGACCAGCTTGACGCCGTCCACCCACAGGCGCACGCCGTCGTCGCTATCCAGATGGAAGTTGTAGTGGCCGCAGGTCAGGGTCACACGCCGCCGGACGCGGGCGCTGAAGCCATCGCCGGGGAGGCCAAAGCCCACCCCGCCCATCTCCCATATATGCGAGAGAAAGCCCGCCCCCTCGTCCTGCGCCAGCGCCGGCTGGCCCCACAACGCGACGTTGGGGTAATACTCGGCCCACCAATGGCCGGCCGTCTGCGTCGCCGTCGGGAGCGCGCCGGCGCCAAGTTGCCAGGCCCCCAGACGGGCGCTGCCGCCGTCATGATAGTATTCGACCCGCAAGGCGTGCGCGCCGGCGTCCAGGGTGCGCGTCGCCGTCTGGATCGCTTCGCCGTCGCTCCAGCCTTCGATGACCGGCTGATCGTCCACGAAGAGGCGCGCCCCATCGTCATGCTCCAACACGAAGGTATAGGGGCCGCCGGCGAGCTGCGCCTGCCGCGCGAAGCGCGCGCTGAACCCATCGGCCGGACAGCCGGCCGCCGGCGCGGCCGTGCCCCAATCGTGGAAGACGTAGCTGGCGGTCTCGGTCACGGTCGCGCACGGCGTCGTGAGGGTTTCGTCGCGGAAGTATTGCGCCTGCCAGCCGGCCGGACAGGCATAGCTCTTCGTCACCTGATAGTTGGCGGCGTCCTGCGAGTAGACGAAGTGATTGCCGGCCGCGTCCCACGCTTCCAGACCCAGCTCGATAATCCCGTTGGGGACGCCGGCGTCGCACAGATTCCAGTTATAGGCATACGGGGCGGCCGACAGTGTGGCGAGATCATGCCATTCGCCGGCCCAGGCGGCGCTGAACTTGACGCGTTGCACGCTGCCGCCGGGATCGCTGGCGCTGGCAGCCAGATGGAGCGTCCCCGTGACGATGGCGTGATTGGTTGGGCTGACCCAGGCGGCCGCCGGCGGCTGCGGGTCGGGACGCGCGGGGATGCCGTCATTGTAGATGCTGCGCCAGGGATATAGCGCCTCCTTGCGTTGCCCGTTGCGCTCCAGATAGCCGCTGGAATAGGGCGTCGCGCCGGTATGCGCCGTCCAGCCGCTCAACTGGACGCCCTCCAGGTCCACGTAGGCTCCATTATAGAGCAAGCTGAAGTGGACGTGGGGGGCGTCGGCCGAGCCGCCGGCGCAAATCTCGCAGCCGATGCGCCCCACCGGGTCGCCGCGCGTCGCCGAGCCGGCCGTGCTGGCCTCGCGCAAATGGTAATAGCTGGTCATCCAGCCGTCGGCGTGTAGGACGCGCCGCCAACAGGCGTAGCCGGTGGGGGAATAGACGCCGGAGGCAGCCACGACGGCGCGCGAGGCCGGCGGCGCGGCGCACGTCCCGCTGGTCCCGAAGTCCATAGAAGAATAGGGCCGGCCGGCGTCTCCGCCGTGCCAGCTATGCGGGCCATTGAACCACCAGGTCTCGCCGACCGGGAAGGGGAGCTGCAACAGATCGGCCGGCGGCAGGCCGGGGGGGACGATGTCGTTGCTGGCATCCAGCGGATCGTCGCCGGGGAAGAGCGCCAGCCAGGTCGCGCGGAAGCCGGCCGAGGCCGTCTCGACATCGGCCGGCGCGCCCAGCGCTTCCCAGACGGCCGCCGTTGCGGCGTTGGCGCCGCCGGCCGGCGCGGCGCGCTCAGCGTAGAAGCGGGTCGCCAGAGCCAGCGTCAACGCTTCCACTTCTCTAGACAGGGCGGCGGCATCGAGGCGGGGCGCTTCCTGGCGCTGCAGGGCCGGCCGGCTGCGCGCCAGGCCGGCGCGCAGCTCCAGGAGCGTCAGGATCAGGCGCGGGTTGACGCTGGCATAGGCGCAATGCAATCCCAGCAGGTCGGCGTAGGGCGCGAGGGGGCTGCCCTGCGCCTGCAGAAAGCCGGCCAGATCGAAGTCACCGACGTTGGGGCCATAGACGAATTGGCCGTCGGCCATGAGCGGCTCGGGCGCGCCGGCCGAGACGGTCGCCGCGCCGGCCAGACAGAAGAGCGCGGCCAGGCAGATGACGAACAGCGCTTTGGCGGACATGATTCCTCTCCGCGTGCATCTGATGAATATGACGCCGGCGGCGCGCCGGAGATGCTGGCGGCACGGCCGGCCGAAGCGCCCGGCGCGCCTCATTTTACACCATCCGCCCCGCATGTTACAATGCCTGCAGCAGCGACATTGCGCGGGCAGGAGGAGACATGGATACCACGGTGCAACCCCGGTCACGCGTCCTGCAGGCTTTGGCCTTCCAGGAGTCGGACATCCGTCCCTACTACGTCTGGATTGATGCGGCCGTGGCCGGCCCGCTGGCCGGCTGGTATGGCGTGCCGGATGTGAAGGACGCCATCATCACGGATCATCAGGTGATGCGCGAAGTGACGACCCTGCGCCGGCCCCTTTCGGCCGATACCTTCATGGATGATTTCGGGGCCGTGTGGCGACAGGGCGCGGCGCTGCACGTGGAGCGGCCGGCGCTGCGCGAGCCGAGCCTGGCCGGCTATCGCTTCCCCGACCTGACCACCGACGCCCACTTCGCCGGCCTGGACGCCTGGTTAGTCCAGAATGCCCGGCGTTTCAAGATCGTGCAACTGGGCATGCTCTTCTGGGAGCGCACCTGGGCCATGCGCGGCATGGAAGAGATCATGATGGACCTGCACTTCCATCCGCAATTTGTGGATGCTTTGCTGGATCGGCTGGAAGAGGTGTGTCTGGCGATCATCGGCCGGCTGGCGCGCGATTTCGGCGACCAGATTGACGCCATCGGATTCAGCGACGATTATGGCGGGCAACATACCATGCTCATCAGCCCGGCGCACTGGCGGCGCTTTTTCAAGCCGCACTTGCGCCGGCTGTATGACCGCATTCACGCCGCCGGCAAGTATGTCTACCTGCACACCTGCGGCCATGTGACGCCCATTGTCGGCGAGCTGGTCGAGCTGGGTGTGGACATGCTGCAACCGATTCAGCCCGAATCCATGGACATCTTCGCCCTGAAGCGCGACTTTGGGCGCGACCTCTGTTTCGCCGGCGGGATCAGCACGCAGGTTACGCTCCCCTTCGGGACGCCGGCGCAGGTGCGCGATGAGACGTTGCGCTGTCTGGAAATCATGGGCAAGGGCGGCGGCTACGTGGCCGCGCCGGCCAAGCCGATCCTCCCCGGCGTGCCTTTGGCGAATGCGGTCGCGTTGTTGGATGTGCTGGGGAATCAGTAGCGCGCGGCCGTCACGACCTATGCGCTGGTATGGGAGAAATGTTGCCGCCGGCGCGCCAGATTGCCCATCAGCGTCGCGCCGAAGATCAGCATGGACAAGAGACAGAGCCATTGCACCGCATTGAGGCCGGCGTATAGCGCAGGGCCGGCGTCGGCGCGCAGGAACTCCATGCCGAAACGCTTCGCGCTGTAGAGAAACAAGTAGCTCAATGCCAGGATGCCATCGAAATACCAGCGGGCGCGCCCCCGCGCTCGGCGCTCCAACGCGCTCAGTCCCAGGAACAACAACAGATCGAAGCCGGCGGCCAGCGGTTGGGTGGGATAGCGGGACTGCCACGTTCCGCTGGCGTCGGGCAGACAGACGCCCAGGAAGCCATCGGTCGGCCGGCCGCCGCAGCAGCCGGCCGCCAGGCAGCCTAGCCGGCCGATCACCTGGCCCAGCGGCGTCGGCAGCGCGCCGCCGGCATCGAACATCTTGCCCAGGGGCGCTTTCCAGATGAGGCAGCTCAACAGGCCGGTCCCGCCGCCAAAGAGGAGCAGGCCGATGAATCCGCTGGAGTGGGGCGTGTTGACGCCGAGGGATGCGCCGAGGCGCGGCCACACAAACGCGCCGGCCAGGCCGGCGAGGATCGTCGGCCAGAAGACGCGCAGGATCAGCCCCAACGGGAGACCGAGCTTCGCCAGCCGGCTCAGGCTGTACGTCGTCGCGACGAGCGCCGCGATGGCAATGGCAGCATTATATGTAGTGATCTGCCAGCGCCCAAGTGATAGCCAGGGTAGCACCGCTGCGCCTCGCCTGGCCTAGCGGTTTGCGCCGATGATCGGCAGGTAGGCGCCGGCCGGCGAGGAGAGCGTTGGCGCCGGCGTAGGAGGCTCCACCCAGCCGCCCATCCAGATGGCGTCCACCGTCCAGACATCGGGATAGAGCGGCACTTCGGCCGTGATGACCAGGCTGTGCGCGCCAAAGGGCGCGCCGGCCGGCAGCGGGTCGGAGACGAACCAGAATGCCTGGCTGACCGAGCTTTTGGTGAATTGCAGGGTAGGGGAGAGGGGCCGCGTCAAGTCGGGCGCCTGTATGCCTCCGACGGTCTTGCTGGCGTACATGCGCCAGGGCACATCCAGCGTGGAAGCGTGGGTGATGGTCACATGGATGGGCGCGATGAACGAATTCACGCTCACCTGATGCCAAAAGCTCAACTTTTGGCCTTGTGTGGCGGCGGTCTGCGTCGCGCCGCCGTAGAAATGCATGACCCGCACGTTGTCGTACAGCGACAGGGGATTGGCGCGCAGGCAGGTGATCCCTTCTTTCTGCACCGCGCCGCCGGCTCCTTCCACGCCCAGCGCCGCCGCG
>CAIQJD010000948.1 GCA_903872005.1 uncultured bacterium
CACGTCCTACGCGGCGGCGGCTTTCACTACTCCGTCCTCCAGTTCATCCGATTAGCGGTGCGCGGCCAATACCCCAACAATCAGGGCTTCACCGTCGGCTTTCGCTGCGCCGCCGGCCCGGCGCCGGCCGTCAGCAGCAAAGTCTTCTTGCCACTGGTCTTGAAACGCGCCAGCTTCCTCGAACCGATCATCCCGCCGACGACCAACACCCTGCCGCCGACGACTACGCAGACGCTCACTTCGATCTCGCCGGACGGCGTCACATTCACGTTCTCGGCCATGACGCCGGCCCTGGCGGCCGTCGCTCCCGGCGAAATCATCGTTGCCGGCCCCTCAACTGCAGCCCCCGATGGATTCCTGCGTCGAGTGACGACGGTTAGCCCATCAGGCGGCGGGGTAGTGGTGCAGACCGCGCCGGCTACTCTGGAGGACGCCATAGAGCAATGCGAGATTGACATCAGCCGGCAGATGACGGCGGATGGCCTCGCGCCCACAGAATTGGTACCCGGCGCCTGGCTGAGACCCTCTTCTGACTCATCGCAAGCCACTTTCTACATAGAAATGGATGATGTCGTGATCTACGACGTCGACGGCAATCCCAATACCACGAATGACCAAGTGTTGGCCAACGGCAGCATCGAGCTAGAGCCAACCATCAATCTCCGCTTGCGCATGCTTGAGGGAGTGATCGAAGAGCTGCGTTTCACTGTGGACAATCGAGAGACAGCGGCCCTGGAGTTTGAGGCGAGACTGGAGGCATCTCTCAAGCGAGAGGTGCGACTCGGCCCACCGATCCACCTGCCAAGTTTTGTAGTCTTCGTAGGGCCAGTGCCGATCGTGTTCGCGCCGGTGCTCACTTTTCAGGTCGGTGTGGACGGAAACATACATGTCGGCGTCAGTACCAGCGTAACGCAGGAATTTACGACAGCCGTGGGAGTAAGATACGCAGATGAGCGATGGGGGCCAGTTGCCGAGTTGTCGAACCAGTTCACCTTCACACCGCCTACGCTGCATACTGGCATTGAATTCAAGGGCTACGCCAGCGTACGGCTCCAGGTGTTGATCTATGGCTTGGTGGGGCCGTACGCAGACGTGCGACCTTACTTGAAGCTGGAAGCCGATACGTTGCAGACGCCTTGGTGGCGACTGTATGGCGGTCTGGAAATCCCGGCGGGCGTGCGGATTGACCTATTCGGTCACAAGAAGATCGCCAGCTACGAAGTCGTAGCGATTGGCGTGAAAGAATTGCTCGCCCAGGCATCCGCCCCTCCGACGACGCCGACCCATACGCCGACGGCAACGCACACCCGCACGCCCACGCTGACTGCAACGCCTACGCGGACGGCAACCATCACGCCTACACGCACGCCCACGCGCACCGCGACCCTGACGCCGACCGTCGCCGGCTCGCCGCCAGCCGGCGACATGGTCTCTGTGCCGGCCGGCTCCTTTCAGAGGGGCTGCGACCAGGCGCACAATAACATCTACCCATGTCAGCCGGACGAGCTGCCTTTGCGCACGCTGTATCTGGACGCCTATCGTATTGACCGCACCGAAGTGACCAACGCGAAGTATGCCCAGTGTGTAGCGGCCGGCGGCTGCTCCACACCGGCCTCCAATAGCTCCAGCACGCGCTCCTGGTACTATGGGAACCCAATCTATGCCGACTACCCTGTGGTTCATGTGGATTGGAATCAGGCCGGCGCCTATTGCGCCTGGGCCGGCAAGCGCCTGCCCACCGAAGCCGAATGGGAGAAGGCGGCGCGCGGCTCCAGCGATACGCGGATGTATCCGTGGGGCGATGCATGGCCGGGCTGTACTTTGGGGAACTACTGGGGCTGTGTGTCGGACACGAGCAGGGTCGGCAGTTATGCGGCCGGGGCCAGTCCCTACGGGGCGCTGGACATGGCCGGCAACGTATTGGAATGGGTCAATGACTGGTACGTTGGAGGCTACTACAGCGTCGCGCCGGGCAGCAATCCTCCCGGCCCGACGACGGGATCGTACAGGGTGCTGCGCGGCGGCAGTTGGCACGGCCAAGAGTACTCGCTGCGTGTAGCTGACCGCGGCATCAAGGGTCCGGCGATTCTGGACGAGTACGTCGGGTTCCGATGTGCTGCGGCCCCAGGAGGGTGATCTGCTGGTCCTCTGATTCCTGGACTTCTGCCCGGAGGCTGGCGAACCTGGCTAGAACAAGATCTGTGAGGTCTTGGAGATCTCACAGATCTTCCCCTCAATCACCGCCTCCGCGAGTATTTGCTTTTCTCTCGCTGCCGCCATACAATCAAGTTGCCAAGTAGGATGCTTCTGACGCACTCCATTGACAGACAGCGACTACAGGCGCACTGTGCGCGAGTTTTATGGCATCCTGTAGCGTTCCTGTTTGCCGGCCCATCATGGTCGCCCCTTATCTCACCCTTTCATCTTCCGGCATCTGCTTGACCTAACCAACTTTGTGGGCCTGTCTGGCGCTCCAAGCACTGCGAGCGCCATTCGCGCGCGGTGAGTCTCTCAGTGCATGACACGACACAGGAAGGAGTCAGCAACCATGCAGCGACAGATCACCATCCTCATCGGCCCATTGATCATCCTATGCCTGCTCGCTCCGCCGGCCCTGCCGGCCGCCGCCCAGGCCCCCCCGCCGGCCCCTGACATGTGCCATACAACCGGCCTCATGTTCGTCGAGAACGTCGGCCAATTCGCCCGCGGCGCGCGTTTCCAGACGCGCGCCGGTGACCAAACCATCTGGCTCGCCGACGACGCCATCTGGATCACCGTGATCGAGGCGCTCGCTCCAGGCGCAGCGAACACTTCTCGCCGCGGCGTGCACCTACGCCTGACCTTCCCTGGCGCGAATCCCTCGCCGCGCATGGAGCCTTTCGGCCGGCAGAAGACCATCGCCTCTTACTTCCGCGGCCCCGACGCCGCATCCTGGCGGGCAGCCGTCCCTGTCTGGGCCGGCGTGCGCTACGCCGACCTCTACCCCGGCATTGACCTGCTCGTCGGGATTGGCGACGAAGCCGCGCTCCCCTGGCAACTGGCGGCGCGCCCCGGCGCTGATCTGTCCGTCGTGCGCCTGTGCATCGAAGGCGTGGACGACGTCCCCTTGCTCCCTGACCTCACTCCCGCCGGGATGGAAACCACGCTGAACGTCACGACCGCCATCGGAAAGGTGACTATTCCCCTGCCACGTGTGGGCGACGGCCGCCCCGCGCCCCCACACGCCGCGCTGCGCGCCGCCGACAACCCCGCCGATCTGCTCTACAGCACATTCCTGGGCGGGGGCAGCAGCGACATCGGCTTTGCCATCGCCAACGATGCCGCCGGCGCCGCCTACGTGACGGGCAGCGCCAACTCCGACGACTTCCCGACGACCCCCGGCGTCTTTGATCGCAGCTACAATGGCAGCGGCGACGTCTTCGTAGCCAAAGTCAACCCGGCCGGCAGCGCCCTGGAATACGCTACCTTCCTGGGCGGCAGCGCCGGCGAGTACGGCCTTGCCATCGCGGTGGACGCCGCCGGCAACGCCTACGTCACTGGCCCGACAACTTCCTCCGATTTCCCGACAACGCCCGGCGCCTTTGATCGCACCCACAACGGCAGCGGAGACGCGTTCGTGGCCCGGCTGAACTCGGCCGGCAGCGCCCTGAGCTACGCCGCGTTCCTGGGCGGCAGCGGCGACGATACTGGCTATGCCATCGCTGTTGATGGAAAAGGCAGCGCCTACGTCGCCGGCCAAACGGCTTCCACCGATTTCCCGACGACGCCCGGCGCCTTCGACCGCGACTATGGCGGCGGCTACCGCGACGCCTTCGTGACTCGGCTGACCCCGGCCGGCGACGCCCTGACCTATTCCACCTTCCTTGGCGGCGGCGGCTACGACGTCGGTCGCGCCATCGCCCTGGACAGCGCCGGCGTCGCCTACGTGACCGGCATGACCGACTCAGCCGGCTTTCCGACGACAGCCGGCGCTTTCGACCGCGACCACAACGGCAGCGAGGACGTCTTCATGGCCCGACTCAACCCGGCCGGCAACACCCTGCTATCTTCCACCTTCCTGGGCGGAAGCGCATCCGAACAAGGTTTTGGCATCGCCCTGGACGGCAACGCCAACGCCTACATCACCGGCTGGACCGCCTCGTCCGACTTTCCGACGACGCCCGGCGCCTTCGACCGCGGTCTCAGCGGCTTTCAGGACGCCTTTGTCGCCAAGCTCAATGCCGCCGGCAGCGCCCTCACCTATGCCACCTTCCTGGGCGGCGGCAGTTGGGGTTCGACCGGCCGCGCCATCGCTGCGGATAGCGCCGGCAACGCCTACCTGACGGGTCAGACTTACTCGTCTGACTTCCCCACCACGGCCGCCGCCTTCGACCGCACTTGTGGGAGCGATGGCGCCTGCAACCACAATGGACAGCGCCCCTTCGCCGATGCTTTCGCGGTGAAGCTGAACGCGGCCGGCAGCGGCCTGCTCTACGCGACCTTCCTGGGTGGAGGCGACGAGGACATCGGCTATAGCCTCGCCCTGACCAGCGCCGGCAACGCCTTCGTGACCGGCCAAACGTCATCATCCGACTTCCCCACGACGGCCGGCAGTTTCGACGCCGACTTCAACGGGGGCGGCCAGGACGTCTTCGCAGCCAAGCTGGCGCTGGGCAGCTTCCCACCTACTGCAACGCCCACATCCACTCGCACGCCGACGCGCACGCCCACTCGCACCGCCACTCCAACCGTCACGCGGACGCCAACCGCAACGCCGACGGTGACGCCCACGATTGATCCAGCCATCACCCGGCTCCCTATTGCCTGGCTGCCCATGCTGCGGAAATAGGCGCAGTACAAAAAAGAATGCGAGGGACACACTGCGTAGCGTGTGTCCCTCGCAACGGATAACTGAACCAGCCGTAGCCGGCTATGCCAGGTTCATTTGACGCCGGGCATCAATCTCACAAACCGCCGCTTGCCCACCTTCAGCACCGCCGGCTCGCGCACCTGAATCACCGCCTCAATCCCACTCACCGTCTCGCCATCCAGCGCCACGCCGCCCTGCTGCACCAGCCGGCGCGCCTCACTCTTCGTCGGCGCCAACCCGGCTCGCATCAACAAATCCACCACATTCTCCGGCCCCGCCAACGCCAACTCCGGCATATCCGTCGGCACATCGCGCCTCTGGAACACCCGAATGAATTCGGCCTCGGCCGCCGCAGCCGCCGGCTCGCCGTGCAACTGCCGCACCAACTCGCGCGCCAACTGCATCTTCAGATCGCGCGGGTTCACCGTCTTCGCCTGCATCGCCCGCCCCGCCTCAGCCACATCCGCCGTTGGAATATCCGTCACCAACCGCATATACTCGACAATCACATCGTCGCCCATAGACATAATCTTGCCATACACATCCCCCGGCGCATCAATCAAGTCAATCGTATTATCGAAAGACTTGCTCATCTTACGCCCATCCGTACCAATCAACAGCGGCACCAGAAACACATCCTGCGGCCGCTGCCCCAACATCCGTTGCAGCTCGCGGCCGGCCAGAATATTGAACTTCTGATCCATCCCGCCGAACTCCACGTCGGCCTTCGTCTCCACCGAATCATACGCCTGAAACAGCGGATACATCAGCTCCATCAGACTCAACGGCGTCCCTGCATCCCAACGCTTGCGGAACGTCTCATGCGCCATCACCTGCCCCAACGTGAACCGGCTCGTCAAGTTAAACACATCCGCCAGCGTGAACTTGCCGAACCACTCACTCTGCCAACGCACTTCCGTCTCAGCCTTATCCACCACCGTGAAGAACTGGCGCATATACGTCTCGGCATTGCGCTCCACCGTCGCATGATCAATCCTCACCCGGCTCTCATCCCGCCCCGAAGGATCGCCAATCTGCGCCGTCCAGTCGCCCACAATCAACACCACCTGATGCCCCAGCGCCTGCAACTGGCGGATCTTGCGCAACCCGACCATGTGCCCCACATGCAGATTGGGCTTCGACGGATCGAAACCCATCTTCAGGCGCAGCCGCCGGCCCGAATTCAACTTCTCCACCAACTCTTCTCTTACAATGATCTCCGCCACGCCGCGGCTCAGTAGCTCTGCCTGATCCATACCGTCCTTGCCTCCCTATGCAGCCTCTTGAATTGCATATTATAGCATCCCAATGCCGGCCCCGCAAATGTTTGACATCTCCTATGGCTTGCGTTACAATGTCGCATTGCGCACGGCCACGCGGCC
>CAIQJD010000949.1 GCA_903872005.1 uncultured bacterium
CCAGCAGCAAGGCGCCCCACGTCAGCAGAAGGAAGAGGCCGCCGAACAAGATCATGAAACGATAGGGGTAGTAGGTCGCGGCAATGGGCGGCCAGTCGGCGCGCGGGAACTCGTTGAGGCCCTTGATGGTCGAATCGAACCGGAAATCTACCAGGAAGCTCAACATCTTGGGCAGGCCGATGTTGAGATAGACGGTCTCGTT
Source organism: uncultured bacterium (assembly GCA_903872005.1). The sequence goes on from CAIQJD010000949.1 coordinate 203, forward strand.
CTTGGCGTCGGGGAAGCCCCACAAGGTCAGGGGCGCACCCTGGGTGGTCTGGAAGAGACCTTCAATGGCAGCCAGCTTGGCCGGCTGGGTGCGCGCCACCTGTACAGCATGGTCGTGACCCACCAGCGGCGTCAACAGGGCGAAGACGGCGGCGAAGGCCAGCGCGATCTGTAGCGAGCGCTGCGCGAAGGGTACGGCGCGCTTCTTGAGCAGGTACCAGGCGCTGATGCCAACCACCATGAAGCTGCCCGAAAGGATGGACGCGGAGACGGTGTGCAGGTAGCGCGGCCGCGTGGATGGGTTGAAGACCGCCTGCAGGAAGTTGGTCAACTCGGCGCGACGCAGCGCGCCCTCGCCGACAATCTGGAAAGCCGCCGGCGTCTGCTGCCAGGAGTTGGCGGCGATGATCCAGAACGCCGAGAGGGTCGAGCCAATGGCAACCAGCAGCGAGGAGACCCAATAGAAGCGCTTGGAGACGCGTTGGCGTCCCAGCAGCAGCACGCCCATGAAGACCGATTCGAGGAAGAAGGCGAAGACGCCCTCGGCGGCCAGGGGCGAGCCGAAAATGTCGCCGACGAAGCGCGAGTAGGTAGACCAGTTCGTGCCGAACTGGAATTCGAGGGCGATGCCGGTGGCGACGCCCACGGCGAAGATCAAGCCGAGAATCTTAACCCAGAACGTGGTCATTTGCTCGAAGAGCTTGTCGCCGGTACGCAGGCCGCGCCAGCCCATGAAGACGATGACCCAGGCCAGGCCAATGCTGAGCGGCGGAAACAAGAAGTGAAAGGCGGCGGTTAGGCCAAATTGCAGGCGAGCGAGCATCACAGGATCCATAGGCTACCTCCTCTGACAACCGAAGATTGCGGACGGAAACGGGCTACGACGCCGAGCGGCGCCCTGAAACGGCCGGCTCTTGTTGGCAGGCCGCGCACAGGCCATGGATGATGAGATTGCTCCACAAGGGCAAGAAGCCGGCGCGCTCCAGCGCCGGCTGTGGGAGCGTCATGTCCTCAGCGGGCAGGTCGAGGATCGTCTGACAGCGGACGCAAATCAGATGCGGATGCGGGGTCGCATCGCCATCGTAACGGCTGCGGCCGCTCACTTCCAGTTCCAGCACTTGCCCCAGCTCCTTGAGCACCGTGAGCGTCTTATAGACGGTCGCCAGGCTCATGCTGGGGAAATCGGGGCTGAGCTGCTGGTAGATGGCATCGGCAGAGGGATGCGCCTTGCTATCCAGCACCAGGCGCACAATGGCGAGGCGCTGCGGCGTAAGACGGTAGCCGCGCGCGCGCAATTGTTGTAGCAAGCCTTCCAGGTGATCGGGGTACACAGGTGATGCCTTATAGAGAATGATTACTTATAAGGATTTATACTTGAAACGCGGGGCTTTGTCAAACCGGCATGCCCGCGAGGGTGTGTTTCAAGTTTCGGGCGCGGGGTAGCCTGAAGCCTTGCGCGCGTCTGGCCGGGCCAAAACGGCCACAAGGGGCTATGCTACGATAATAGCCCCTGATGCCCGGCTCCCGCACACCTGCCCGCGTCCCTTAGCGCAGGCCGCGCGCCAGCGCCGTTGCCGGCAATAGCAGCGCCCCGCCGGCGGCCAACAACATCTGGTAATTGTCCAACGTCACGCCGGCCACGCGCAGCGTCGTCCCGGCCAGCGTATCGGCCAGCGCCCCGCCGGCCAGCGGGCCGGCAATCGCGCCGATCGCATACAGGAACAGGAACAACCCCATGTAGACCGACGAATTCTCCGGCGTGGTGGCGTGGAACACGTAGGTCGTGTAGGCGATGCCGAAGCCGGCCAACCCGATCCCGATGCCGACGAAACAGAAGCCGGGCAGTATGAGCGCGCCGGCCGGCGCGAGGGCATAGCGTGGGGTCAGCGCCAGCAGGATTTGCAGCGCACCCAATGGCAGGCAGGAGAGCAAGAAGACGCGTCGGGCGCTGTGGCGGTCGGCGTAGCGCCCCCAGGGGATGAGCGAGAGCATATTGCCGACGGACAGGCCGGCCATGATGGCGACCGTCAGCGAGGTAGGCAGGCCGCGCGAGGTATTGAGGAATGGCACATAGAGCGGCATCGGCAGCGCGATACAGGCATACAGCGCCAGCGTGGTCAGACAGAAATACATGAAGCGTCGGTCGAGGAGCGGACGCTTGAGCGCGGCTAACTGCTGGCTGAGGTGGATGCTGGTGTGGGGATCGGGGCCGACCGGGTCCGGGAGCCGGCTCAACCCCAG
>CAIQJD010000950.1 GCA_903872005.1 uncultured bacterium
CCGGGCCGGCGGCGATGAAGGTCCCGTCCATGCGGTGGCCGCCGGTCATGCCGAAGGCCGGCGTGAAGAGGCGTTGGGAGGTGAATTGCGTGGTGCCGAAGGCGATGATGCGCCAGTCTTTCGGGAAGACCAGCAGGTCTGGCCCCTGGTCGGCGCTCGCCCCGCTATAGGCATCGCGGCCGCGCAATACCTCTTCGACCAGGGGGCCGCCGTAGGGGTCCCGGGTGGCGCGCAGGCGTTGCGTGATGCGCTCCACGACGGCGTCATAGTCGGCCTCGGTCACGATGCCTTGCGGCTCGCGGCCGGCGCGGTTGAGGTAGATCGGCCCGATATTGCCCAGAGAGTAGGCGGTGGTGCGCGACCAATCAATATCGTCCAGCGAGAAGAAGAAGCGGCGCAAGATATCGAAGGACCAGGCGCGCCGCTTGCGCGTCGTCTGGGCCACCGCGTCGCTCATGCCGATGTCCATGAGGAGGCGATAGAGATTGAAGGGGGTGACGCCCAGGCGGAAGAGGACGTATTTCAGCCGATGCAGGGCGGCCGGCTTGACGACCAGAAAGCCCTCGCGCAGCAGCCAGGCATTCAGATGGAACCAGTATTCCCAGGGGCCGAAGCCATGATCGGACATGATGAGCACGGTCGTGTTGTCGTCGAGCGTAGCCAGGATTTCGCCGATGGCGGCGTCTACCTGCTCGTAGCAGGCGTCAATGGCGTCGCGCAGGGTGGCCGGCGTGGCAGCGTGTTCGCGATGGGCCGCGTCGCGATAGCTCCACATGGCATGTTGCACCTGGTCGGTAGCCATGAAGACAATCGTCTGGAAATCCCAATCGCCGCGCCCGCGCATGAAGTGGAACAGGCGCAGGGCGGTCTCGGTCATCTGGCGCGTCGAGGCGAGGAAGTCGTGTTCGCGGCCTTTGGCGTGGCGCACTTCGGCCGGCCAGACGTCATAGCCGGGGATGGCGGCGCGCACGGTGGCGGTGAGGCCGGCCGGATAGGTGAAGATGTTGGCGTCGGCCGGCGTCAACATGCCGGTGACAAGCTCCCCGTTGATGGAGCGCGGCGGATAGGTGGCCGGCACGTTGAGGACGCGGCAGCGCCGGCCATGCTGGCTGAGGACTTCCCACAGCATCGGAGCGCGCATGGTCGTCGTATTGTTGGTGAGGAGTTCATAGGAATTGGCCGCGCGGTAGCGGAAATCGAACAGCCCGTGCCGGCCCGGGTTGAGGCCGGTCATGAAGCTCGTCCAGGCCGGAGCGGTCAGCGGAGGAATCGTGGAGCGCAGCGGCCCCCAGGCGCCTTCGCGCATCAGCCGGCCCAGATGTGGCAAATGACCGGCGTCTACCAGAGGGCGAATTACGTCCAGAGAGCCTCCATCCAAGCCAATGATGAGGACACGCCGGTGGGATAGATTAGGCGTAGCGGAATCGGGCATCTTCGACCTCAAGGTCGGGTTCGAATTCGCCTGAATATTGTGCCACACTTTCAGGGGGATGACAAACTGAGATGCGCTGGTAACTGCGCCGCATTCATTCTGGCGTCTCACCGAACAGACGCTCCAGGGCCAGGCGCAACAATCCGGAGAGCGAGAGCTTTTGCCGGCCGGCCTCGCCATTCAGATAGCGCAGCTCCTCTTGCGTGACGCGGAAAGAGACGATCCGATTGCGTTTCTTGTGCGAGGGCCGATTCCATCTAAATGGTTTCTGCTTCACCATTCACCTCGTCTGGCGTTTCGTCGGCGCAATGACACGGCCGCCGGCTGCAACGCGGGCAAACGCCCCAACTTCGGGCGCGCGCCGCGCGGCGTTCGTTCGGCTCCAATTCGTCAAATTCGTGATAGCCGGCCGGCGCGGCCCAGTCGCCACGCACGCTGGCGACAAACCAGCCGGCCGGATGGCTCGCCAGGCCGCGCCGCCGGGCATAGCGCGTCTGCTGAACCATGCGCCACAGGTAGGCGCGCGGGTAACGGCCGATGATATCGCCGGCGACGCGCTCCGACACGCCCAGGTCCGTGAGCGCATCCAGCAGTTGCTGTTGTTCGGGGGGCGCGACCACGGATCGCGCGGCCTGACCTTCCATGCCCATCATCCTCAGTGGCTTCTCCTCGTCCGCAGAGTGCCGTAAACAGAACATTTGTGCTAATTATACTCACGACTGCCGCCGTTTGTCAATCGAAAAGTTGTCATACTTGCGCGTCAGACGCCGGCGGGACGCCAAACAATGAGTTGAAAGTTGAAAATTTCTATTGACAAGCCGCCGGCGTTATGCTATAATTATAACGGTTTGCACCTAACACATAGAGACCTTATCATTATTTGACCAGATCCTAACGTTAGGCAGCCGGGACACTTCGCCCGTTCACATTCGACCGTGTAGACAAAGCTTACAGGTCAGGCTGTCTCGTAGACTTCTCCAACGCTTTCGGCTCCGTGTCGCAGCCCGAATGCCGTTGGCATAGAGTGGGCATGCGGTCTGTCTTGAGCATCCTCCACCGGCCGTCGCGTAGGATCGCAAAGCCCCGCTTCGATCTCTCGTATGGTTGGCGATACTCTCTCTCTAGTTGAACCCCATTGATGATGGCTGCCTCCCATGCGAGGCGGCCGGCTTGTTCCTGGCCCGTTGCTGAGACCTGTGCGGGCGATTCTCTGGGCATCGGCTCGACGGCGGGCGATGCGCGAAAAGGAGGTGACTGACAGCAACACAACTTGTCCACGGCGCGACATCGAAATGCGTAACGGCAACCAACACGAAAAACACGGCAACACCAATACCAGTGCCGAAATAAGGGGGAGACCATGCGTCGGTTAGGTAGCAGCTTACTGATCACCTTGTTCCTCGTTGTGTTGATGGTCATCGCGGTAGGGTGCGCTCCGGCAGCCCCGCAGGTCGTGGAAAAGCAAGTAACCGTCGTTGTCGAGAAAGAGAAGATCGTCAAGGAAACCGTCGTCGTCAAGGCCGAGCAGAAGTGGGAAGATTGGCAATATATCAAGATCGGCTCGCCCGGCCCGTTCACCGGCCCCAATGCCGGCATTGGTCTCGATGTGAAGGACGGCCTGACCCTCGCTGTCGAAAAGATGAACGCCGCCGGCGGCGTCCTCGGAAAGCCCGTCCAGATCTACTTCTCGGACATCAAGAGCCAATCGAGCGAAGAGTGCGAGACCGCATTTGAAGCCCTGAACCGTGAAAACGCCGTCGCGTTCTTCCCCGGCGCCAACTTCATCGGCACGGCCTGCGTCCAGGCCGCCGGCGTGCGCGAACAACCCACCTTCCATGATTGCGCCAGCAAAGAATACGTGGACATGGTGCTGGCGAACTTGCCCAAGTATGGCAACGTCTTCCAGATGTGCGCCAGCGAGCGGTACTATGGCCCCAACGCGTTTGAAGTGCTGACCAGCAAACTCGGCTATCAGTTCCCCAACAAGAAGGTTGCGCTGCTCGGCGGCAACATCACCTACGATATGTACATCCAGAAGGCATTCAAAGAAGCGGCGGTGAAGGCGGGATGGGAAGTCATCCTCGACGATACCTATCCGTATGACAATACCGAATTCGGCCCGCAATTGGCCAAGATTCGCGCCGAGAAACCCGCCATCATCTTCGGCTGCCTCACCTCTCAACCCTCGTCCGTGGCCTTCATGAACCAGTTCTTGCAGAACCCGACCAACTCGCTGGTCTACATCCAGTGGTCGCCGGCTTCGCCGGAGTTCATCAACACGCTGCAAGACAAGGCCAACGGCGTCGTGTGGCAGACCCTCGTCGCCACGCTCCCCACGGCCGAGAACAAGGCGTGGGAAAAAGAGTTCACGACGCGCTTCGGGCGCATGCCCGGCGCTACGCTGCCGGCCGTCGTGGACGACCACCTCAACATTTGGAAGCTCGCCGTCGAGAGCTGCAAAAGCCCCATCGCCTACGATTGCATCAACAAGTACATCAACACCCTGCAGGATCACCCCTACAAGGGCAAAGTTGGGCGCTACGGCATGAACACAGAAATGAAGGGGTATGAAGCCATTGCCGGCAATGACTGGATTCCGCTGCACTTCCTCCAAATCCAGAACAAAGCCAATCTGACCCTCTTCCTGGGCCTGACGCCAGTGGAAGGCACCAAGTTCATCGTTCCGCCCTGGATCAAGTAGCACTTCGTCGCCAGCATCAGCACCCTCGGGAGATGGGGGCGCGCGCCCCCATCTCCCCATCCGATGGCTGGAGGTACCCTGCATGGCAGTTATCCTGGAGACGCGGCATCTCACCAAAGCATTCGGTGAGCTTGTGGCAGTGAAGGATCTCGGGTTTCAAGTCGAAGAAGGCCAGATCTTCGGCATCGC
>CAIQJD010000951.1 GCA_903872005.1 uncultured bacterium
AGCGCGGATGTGGCAGTGGCTACTCAGGATGACTTGACCGTCGTGAGCGTGAGTGGGCCGGGAGCGATCTCGACGGCATTCACTTACCAAGGGCAATTGAAATCGGCCGGCGGAGCGGTGAACGGCGCGTGTGATTTCCAATTCACGCTATGGGATCAGTCGGGCACAGGGGCGCCGCCGACCGGCGGCAGTCAGCTCGGCTCGATAGATCAGCAGTTGGCCGTCGCCATAACGAACGGGCTATTCACGGCTACGGTGAATGGCCTCGGCCAGTTCGGCGACCTCGCCTTTCAGGCGGCGCGTTGGCTGCAGATCAAGGTGCGTTGCCCGGCCGGCAGCGGCAGTTTCGTTACCCTCAGCCCGCGGCAGTCTTTACTCGCCGCGCCGTATGCCCAGGGCCTGCGGCCGGGGACACGCGTGCGAGGCGCTGTCTATCAGATACTCAAGGTGCAGAGCGATGCTCCAACTGGCGAGGTTCCGGCTGCGGTGACCGGCGAGATGATCAGCGCGCTCGATGGGGTCGGAGTCTATGGCGCTAACAACAGCGTGGCAGCTAATTCGGCCGGCGCGGGGGTGTGGGGGCGCACATGGAATCAGAATGGCGCGGGCGTGAAGGGCACGGCCTTCAACGGCAGCGCCGGCGTTCTTGGGGAGTCGTCCCAAGAAGGGCCGGGTGTCCTCGGTGTGGCGCATGATACGGGCATCGGCGTGAAGGCAGTCAGCGATGGTATAGGAGTAGGGGCGCCGGCATTGTTTGCAGAAGCGACCATTACGAAGACCACGGAGCCGGCCGGCATCGCGGTGTATGCTCTCAACCACGGCGGCGACGCCACTATTGTGACACGGAACACCGGGACGGGCGACGCCATGCGCGTGCTGAACGCCGCCGGCACGGGTATCATCTATCGTGTGACGGCGACCGGCCGCGTGGTGACCTCTGCCGTGCAGATCTATGGCGGCGGCGATGTGGCCGAGCGGTTCGAGACCTCGGCGCGCGCGGCGCTTGAGCCGGGGACGCTGATGGTCATTGACGACGAGCATCCCGGCAAGCTCAGGCCCAGCACGACAGCCTACGATACGAAGGTGGCCGGCGTGGTGAGTGGAGCCGGCGGCGTGAATCCCGGTGTGACTCTGAGCCAGGAGGGTGTCATGGAAGGCGATGCGGTTGTCGCCATCGCCGGCCGCGTGTACGTGCTGGCCGATGCTGACGCCGCGCCGATCAAGCCGGGCGACTTGCTGACGTCTTCGGCCATCCCAGGCTATGCCATGAAGGTTCTGGATCGCGCCCTGGCTCAAGGGGCGATCATCGGCAAGGCAATGACAGGGCTGGAGGCCGGGCAAGGTCTGGTGTTGGTGCTGGTCAGCCTGCAGTAGGCCAGGAGGGCCATGATGAAACGCTTATTCTTGCGACTGCTCACACTTCTGTGTCTGCTCACCGCGTTGGGACTCAGCGCCGCGCCGGCGATGGCGCAGGATGGGGCGCTCAGCGCAGGCGATGTGCGCTCCGCGGTGCAGACGTGGGTACGCACAGTGCCGGTCGAAGGCCGGCAAGACGCGGTCGTGGCAGATCTGGAACCCTACCAGGAGAACGGAGAGACCGTCGCGTACGTGGCGCATTTGGCCGGCGGCGGATTCTGCCT
>CAIQJD010000952.1 GCA_903872005.1 uncultured bacterium
CAGACATTGGCGTTTGGCCTGCCAGAGCCGCGCCGGCGCGCACTTGAGCCGGGTTCATAGCGGCCGGGTGTGTTTCAGTTTTTAGGAGACGAATGCGCCAGCGCGATCTTTTGGAGCACGAAGGGCATGAAACGGACGCGAAAGACACGAAAGGGCGACGATAGCAGCGTTGGTCGCCATCCATGAGACCCCCTTGTCGCGCCTTTCGCTGCTTTCGTCAGTTTCGTGTTCCAAAGACCGCCACGAGGAGCAGTTCGCCCAAAAATGTGAAACACGCCCATGGCGGCCGGCTCGTTTGTCCGAATCGCGCCGGGCGTGTATAATAGTCTGTCATATTCGGCAGCGAGGGTGATCGTATGTTCAAGACTCATTCATGTGGCGAACTCACGCTTCAGCACATCGGACAAACCGTGACGTTGGCCGGCTGGGCGCACCGCCGGCGCGACCACGGCGGCCTCATCTTCCTCGATCTGCGCGACCGCGTCGGCCTGACCCAGGTCGTCTTCGATTCAGCGTCGAATCCCGACACCCACGCCCTGGCCTCCAAAGCGCGCAATGAATTCGTCTTGCAAGTGCATGGCGTCGTGCGCGCCCGGCCGGCCGGCCTCGCCAACCCGAATCTGGCGACCGGCGACATCGAAGTCCTGGCCCATTCCATCACCATCCTCAGCGAATCGAAGACGCCGCCTTTCTATATTAACGAAGATGCGGACGTGGACGAAACGCTGCGCCTGCGCTATCGCTACCTCGACCTGCGCCGCGAGCGGATGCAGCGCAACATCGTCTTGCGCCACCGCGTGGTCAAGTTCATCCGCGACTACCTGGACAAGCGCAACTTCATTGAGATCGAGACGCCCATCTTGATGAAGAGTACCCCCGAAGGGGCGCGCGACTATCTGGTGCCCAGCCGCGTGCACGCCGGCAAGTTCTACGCCCTGCCGCAATCGCCGCAGCAGTTGAAGCAGCTCCTCATGGTCGCCGGCATGGAGCGCTACTTCCAAATCGCCCGCTGCTTCCGCGACGAAGACCAGCGCGCCGACCGCCAGCCCGAATTCACGCAGCTCGACCTGGAAATGTCCTTCATTGACCAGGAGGACATCCTCAACCTGATCGAGGGGCTGTTCATCGGACTGTTGGAACTGCTGCGCCGGCCGCGCGCCGAAGGCGGCATGGACCTCAAGAAGCGCGCCATGCAGATCCCCTTCCCGCGCATCACCTACGAACAGGCCATCGGCCTGTATGGCAGCGACAAGCCGGACCTCCGCTTCGGCATGCAGTTGACCGACCTGACGGACATCGTGGCGGAAAGCGCCTTCAGCCTCTTTGCCCAGACCGCGCGTGCCGGCGGCCAGGTGAAAGGCATTCTGGCGCAAGGCGCCGGCAGTTATACCCGCAAGCAGCTCGACGAGCTGGGCGAGATGGTCAAGCCCTGGGGCGCGAAGGGTCTTCTCTGGATGATCCCCGAACGCGACAGCGTCCGCTCGCCGGCAGCCAAACATCTGACGCCGGACGAAGTCGCCGCCATCCGCGAGCGCATGGGCGCGGCCGATGGCGACCTGATCCTCATCATCGCGGATAAAGCCGAAGTCGTCGCCGAGGTGTTGGGCAACTTGCGTCTGGAGATGGGCCGCCGGCTCGGCCTGCTGGATGACGACGTGCTGGGCTTTGCCTGGGTGCTGGACTTCCCGCTCCTGGAATGGAGCGCCGAAGAGGGGCGCTTCACCGCCAAGCATCACCCGTTCACATCGGCCAAGGACGAAGACTGGCCTTTGCTGGAAACGAACCCGGCCGCTGTACGCGCCAAGGCGTATGACATCGTCGCCAACGGCTACGAAGTCGGCGGCGGGAGCATCCGTATCTATCGGCGCGACCTGCAAAACCGCATGTTTCGCGCCCTCGGCATCAGCGATGAAGAGATGCAGACGCAGTTCGGCCACCTTCTGGAAGCCTTCGAGTATGGCCCGCCGCCGCATGGCGGCATTGCGCCCGGGATTGACCGGCTGACCATGCTCCTGGCCGGCGAGCCGAACATCCGCGAAGTCATCGCCTTCCCCAAGACGCAACAGGCGGCCGACCTGATGCTGTCAGCCCCTTCGACGGTATCGGGGCGGCAGTTGAAGGAGCTGCACCTGCGCCTGGCGCCGGAAGAATAGCACCGGCCGGCCCTTGTCGGAGCCGATTTGCACTTCTGCGGATTTGTGCTATCATACCATCAAAGACCCTGCCGTGCGCGTGATGCGGAAACGCGTTTTGAGCCAACACCGGTTAGTCGGGAGCCCCTCTCTGCTGAGGCTGCGGCATCCTCCGGGATGACGTGCCGACTGTCAGGAAGCACCCACCTGCGAAAGCAGGTTCAAAACTCCCCGCACACGACACGGCGGGGTTCTTTATGGGGACTGCGCGATGATGCAAAGAGAGCGAGTCGCTGAGAGCATCTACGTATTTACCAGCAGCCGGTATTTGCAGGTAACCGCCGGCGTCATTGTCACGCCGGAAGGTTGCGTCGTCATTGACACCTTGCCCTTCCCCTCGGAGAGCCGCGAACTGCGCGCCTTTGCCCGCCGCGTCTGCCGGCAGGGCATCCGCTATGTCATCAACACCCATTATCACGCCGACCACACCTATGGCAACTGCTTCTTCGCCGACATCCCGCTGATCGGCCATGAGTTGACGCGCAAGATGCTGGAAAAGATCGGCGATACGGCGCTGCGCGAAGCGCAAGAAGACAGCTCCGAACTGGCCGACGTAACTATCCGCGTGCCCGACATCACCTATCGCGGCAAGGCGACGCTGCGCCTGGCGAACTTCACCATCGAATTGATCGAAGCGCCGGGCAATTCGCCCGATGGCACCATGGTCTACATCAGCGAAGAGAAGGTGCTCTTCGCCGGCGACGCCATGCTGCCGGCGCCATACATCGTCGGCGGCGACGTAGATGCGCTGCTGCGCTCTCTGGAACACATGAGCCAGTTGGGCGTCGAAAGCCTGGTGCAGGGACATGGCGACGTCCTCCTGCGCGGCGAAGTGCCCGAAACCATCGAAGCCTCCATCGCCTAC
>CAIQJD010000953.1 GCA_903872005.1 uncultured bacterium
CAGCGCCCCAGGCGGGAGTCGAACCCACGACCAATGGTTTAGGAAACCACTGCTCTGTCCTCTGAGCTACTGGGGCCGGCGCGACAAATTATAGCATAGGGGGATGGGCTTGACAAAACGCCGGCGCGCCGGGGCCTACTTCCGGCTCCCAAACCGCTCCAACGCCAGCCGCAGGCGCTCTTCCACGCCCTGGGCCTCACGCGGCAGGAGCTGCACGGCGCGCTGCGCCTCCACCAAGCTGTAGCCCAGCCCCGTCAGCGCGGCGATCACGTCCTCGTCGGCTTCGCTGATGCCCGGCAAGCCGACCGGCCGCATGCCGGCCAGCTTATCCTGCAAGTGCAAGATGATGCGTTGGCCGGTCTTCTGGCCCACGCCGGGGGCGCGCGCCAGCACTTCGGCCTTGCCTTCGGCGATGGCCGTAATCAGGACATCCGGGGAGAAGATGGAGAGGATGGAGAGCGCCGTGCGCGGGCCGACGCCGCTGACCCCCAACAGGAGCTTGAACAGGTCGCGTTGCTGCGCCGACTCGAAGCCATACAGCGACAGGTCATCTTCGCGCACGTGCAGATAGGTGAACAGCTCGACGGGATCGCCGGCGACGCGGCTGTCGCTCAACAGGGACGCCGGCACAAAAACGACCAGGTCCACCGCGCCAATGTTCACGGTGACCTGGTCGCGTCCTTTGTCCTGCAAAATGCCGCGCACGCCGGCGATCATGGGTTAGGACTCCTGCGCCAGGCGCGCCAGGGCCGGCAGGCGCGCCGAATGATGATGACAGATGGCGACGGCTACCGCGTCCGCAGCATCGTCGGGGCGCGGGATATCGTCCAGCTCCAGCAACATACGCACCATCTGCTGCACCTGCTCTTTGCTCGCCTTGCCATAGCCGGCGATGGCCTGCTTCACTTCCAGCGGCGTATACTCGAAGACTTCCAGGCCGGCCTGGGCCGCTGCCAGCAGACAGACGCCGCGTGCCTGACCGACGGCGATAGCGGTGCGAGCGTTCGTGCTGAAGAACAACTCCTCGACGGCGACGCAGTCCGGCCGATAGGTCGCCAACAAGGCGCACAGCCCTTCGTGGATTTGCAGGAGCCGGCGGTAGAGCGGCTCGCCGGCCGGCGTGCGGATCACGCCATAAGTCACCAGCGCCAGCCCTGACGCCTCTTCGCGCACGAAACCATAGCCGGTGATGGCGGTGCCAGGATCAATGCCCAGCGCCAGCACGTCATTGGTCCTCGAACTTGCTCAACAACTCATCCGACATTTCCAGGTTAGAATAGACCTGCTGCACGTCTTCCAGCTCTTCCATGTTTTCCAACATGTTGAGCACCTTGAAGGAATCCTCGTCGCCCAAGCTCACCGTGGTTTTGGGCTGCATCAACAGCTCCATCCCATCAACCATCAAGCCCTGGGCTTCCAACGCCAAACGCACCTGGTTCAGCGCATCGGGGCGGGTGTAGACGTCAATATTATCATCGCCCACCGACAAATCGTCCGCGCCGGCGTCAATGATCTGCATCTGCAGCTCGTCTACGTCCTTGCCGTCTAGCGGCACGCTCAAATAGCCGCGCTGATCAAAGAGCCAGCCGACGCAGCCGGATTCGCCCAGGCTCCCGCCGGCGCGCGTCAGCACCTTGCGGATTTCGGCCACGGAGCGGTTGCGGTTATCGGTCAGAACGTTGATGATGACCGCGACGCCGTGGGGGCCATAGCCTTCATAGACATTCTCTTCAAGTTGGGCCGCGCCCTTCTCCAGGCCGGCGCCACGTCGCACCGCGCGCTCAATGTTGTCGCGCGGCATGTTGGCGGCCTTCGCCTTGTCAATCATCAGGCGCAGCTTGAAGTTGAATTCAGGATCGCCGCCGGCTCGGGCCGCCAGCTCCAGTTCTTTGCCCAGTTTCGTGAACAGTGCGCCGCGTTTGGCGTCCGCAGCGCCCTTCTTGCGCTTGATCGTAGACCATTTAGAATGTCCTGACATCGGCCATCCTCCTCCAGGCGTCAACTTTGTCGAAATCCCGACGATGGGAAGTAAAATCTGCGCCCATTATACCATTGAGTGCAACTTTGCGCTAACTTCGGCGGGCGCGCAGCCGGCGTAGCGCCTGCCGCGCTAGGCTGCGGTCGAAGACCCCGACGTACATCCCGCCATAGAGCGTCGCCAGGCCGACCCCGCCGGCGATCAGCCCCCACAGATTCCCGATGCGTCCGGCGAAGCGCGCTCCCACGCCGACCGTCACGGCCATACACACGAGCGCCGGCCCCAGCTCGTTGATATAGCGCAGGGAGAGCCGCCGGCCGATGACGATGGACGACAGCGCCGCCGACGTGAGGGACGAGAGGGTCACGGCCGCGGCCATGCCGGCAATGCCCCAACGGATCATGCTCGGCGGGCCGGCCAGCAAGAGCGTCGCCAGGGCCGCCGCCGTACAAATCAGTACCATGCCAGTTTGTCCCAGGCTGGTGAGCAGGTCGCCATTGAAGCCCAGGCCGGCGCGCAACAGGGTCGAGAGGAAGAGAATTTGCAGCGCCGGCGCGGCCGGCAGCCATGCCTCGCCCAACAGCAGGAGGATGGCCGGCCGCGCCAGGGCGATGCCCAGGGCGCAGACGCCGGCGGCCAGCGCCATCGTATAGCGCGTCACGCCGGCGTAGAGCTGGCGCAGGAAGTCCGGCTCAGCGCGGGCGCGGGCAAAGGCCGGGAAGGCAACCCGCCCCATGATGAAGCGCAATTGCAGCGGGACCTGCGAGATATTGAAGGCCATGTAATAGAGGCCCAGCTCGCGCTCGCCCAGGAAGCGGCCGACGAAGTAGTAATCGGCGTTGAGATAGCCCCAACTGAGCAGGGCGCTCAGGTAGAGCGGCCAGCCGAACCCCCACAGCCGGCGCAGCATGGCTTGATCCAGCGTCAGACGCGGCCGGAAGCGCGCCAGGCCCCACACCAGCGCGACCTGCGTGAACGAGCCGGCCAGCAGCCCCAGGATCA
>CAIQJD010000954.1 GCA_903872005.1 uncultured bacterium
CGGTCAAGCAAGTCCTGGCGCGCACCCTGCACCTGATGGGCATGGGCGCGCCGGAATCCATGTAGGGCAGGAGCCTTTCATGTCCAGCGCGCCGGCCGGCGGATGGGACATCGTGGGGCACGCGTGGGCGGTGCAATTCCTGGCCCGCGCCCTGGCCCGCGACGCCGCGTCCCACGCCTATCTCTTCATCGGGCCGCCCCAGGTGGGCAAGCGCACCCTGGCGACCCGCTTCGCCGCGGCGCTCAACTGCACCGGCGCGGCGCGCCCCTGCGGCAGTTGTCGCGCCTGCCAGCTCATCCAGCGCGGCGCACACCCGGATGTGGCGACGGTGCGCGGCGAAGGCGTGCGCGGCACGATCATCGTGGACCAGGTGCGAAACCTGCGCCGCGAGGCCAGCCTGGCCCCACTGGAGGCGCGCCGGCGCGTCTATATCCTGTGCGACATGGAGCTGGCGAACGAAAGCGCCGCCAACGCCCTGCTCAAGATCCTGGAAGAGCCGCCGGCGCGCGTCACGTTCCTGCTGACGGCCGCTTCCGAAGACCTGGTGGCCCCGACGATCCTCTCGCGCTGCCAGGTGTTGGCGCTGCGCCCCCTGTCGCGGGGCGTCGTCGAAGCGGCGCTGCGGGAGCGTTGGGGCGCGCCGGCCGAGCGCGCTGCGCTGTTGAGCCGGCTGAGCGGCGGACGCATGGGCCGCGCCCTGACCCTGTTGCAGTCCGAGGCGCCGTTGAGCCGGCGCAAGGCCGCCCTGGATCAATTGCAGGGCGTCTTGACGGCCCATTGGGGGCAGCGCTTCGCCATGGCTGCCGACCTGGCGCGCCGCACCGATCAATTGCCAGAGGTGTTAGAAAGTTGGTTGAGCTGGTGGCGCGATCTGGTGTTGTTGCAAGCCGGCCTGGATGAGCGCATCACCAACCTGGATCGCCAGGCCGAGCTGACGGCGCGGCGGACGAGCATCTCGCCGGCGCAGGCGCAGGGGGCGCTGCGGGCCTTGCAGACCTGCGCCGATCATATCCAAAAGAATGTCAACGCCCGCCTGGCCGTAGAGCAGCTCATGCTACATCTGCCGACGGCCGGCGCGGCCTAGCACGGCCATAGAAAGGCAAAGGAATGCCCATTGTTGTTGGCGTCCGTTTCGACAAGGCCAATAAGGTCTACTTCTTCGATCCGAGCGGGTTCGAGGAGTTGCGCGCCGGCGATTACGTGATCGTGGACACGGCGCGCGGCCGCGAGCTGGGCGTCGTCGTCGGCCCACCCCACCCGGTGCCCGATAACGCGGTGGTGGGCCGGCTCAAGCCCATCGTGCGCCGCGCCGAACCCTGGGACTTGATTCAGGCCGAGAAGTTTGCCGGCGAAGAGGCCGGCGCGCTGGAAGCGTGCAAGACGCTGGTGAAACAGAGCGACTTGCCGATGAAAGTGGTGCGCGCCGAATATAGCTTCGATGGCTCGCGGCTGATGTTCTATTTCACCTCGGAGAAGCGGGTAGACTTCCGCAATCTGGTGCGCGATTTGGCCCGACAATTCCACACGCGCATCGAGCTGCGCCAGATTGGGGTGCGCGATGAGGCCAAGCTCATCGGCGATCTGGGGCGGTGCGGCCGGCCGCTCTGCTGTGGCTCCTGGCTCAGCGAATTCATCCCGGTCTCGATCAAGATGGCGAAGCAGCAGGATTTGCCCCTCAACCCGACGGAAATTTCGGGCATCTGTGGCCGGCTGCTGTGCTGTCTGTCCTTCGAGAATGATTTCTACAACGAGGTCAAACAGCGCCTGCCCAAGCTGGGGCGCACAGTAACAACGCGCGAAGGGCGCGGGCGGGTCATCAGCTACGATGTCTTCAAGGAGACGGTACGCGTCCTGTTGGAGAACGAGGCAACGGTCGAGCTTGCGTTGACCGACCTGTTGGATCGGGGCGACCGGCCGGCGCCCCCGCCGCCCCCGCCGCCGGCTGCGCCGCCTTCGGCCGAGGCGCCGGCGCCGAACCGCAAGCGGCGCAAGAAGAAAAAAGGCGCAGCCGCCGCCCGTCAGGGTGGCCCTGCTGCGCCCAACTCGCCGACCTCGTCGCGAGACGCCGATGCGGACTCGTCAGATTGAAGCCGGCCTGAATCTAACTTCCCGTCGCGCTGTCCCTGGGCGTCGGCTGTGTGAATCTAGCGCGGCTCGACCAACAGCCGCACGGCGGTGCGTTCCTGGTCGTCAATGGCGACTTCGGTGAAGGACGGAATGCAAATCACGTCAATGCCATCGAGCGCGAGGTAGCCGCGCGCGATGGCAACAGCCTTGATGGCCTGGTTCACCGCGCCGGCGCCAATCGCCTGCACCTCCGCTTTCTTGCTCTCGCGCACCACGCCGGCGATGGCGCCGGCTACGGCTGTGGACCTGGACCTGGCTGAAACTTTGATGATTTCCATCGTCGCTGCCTCCTTCGTTGAATCCGATGTGTCGGTAGGCGTTCCATGCAATTGCTACGGCGGAGGACACCCCTCCTCATCCCATGCGCTGCAAGCCAGTCCGGATAGGTGAAAACGCCCGCTTGATATACGGACTATTTTACCAGATTTGGGACAAAAAAGCAAGGAGGTTACGTTTTTCGCTAGGACGCGGGTCAAAGCGCCAGCGAATCGTAGCGCGCCCGGCCGCGGACGGCCGGCGGGGGCAAGCGCAAGCGGGCTAGTTGACGGAAGCGATCGGATCAGAGGCGATGACTGCGATGCGCTGGTCACAGATGCGGCGCGCTGCGCTGGCAAGCTGGTCGAGGATGTAAGGCGGCGCGTCGGGGGCGGCGAATTGTTGGAAGAGCTGGCCCTGGTAGCTATGGCACGTCGGCGGCGCAAAGGACTGTAGCTCCCAGCGCTCCACGGCCGGCCAGAGCCGGCTGATGAAGCCGGCGATGGCGCAGACATCGGCCTCGTCGTCGGACCAGCCCGGCACGATGGTCGTGCGAATCCAGACGTGCGCGTGGGCGGAGTTGAGCAGCTTCAAATTGTCCAGGGTATTCTGGATGCCCTGCCCATTGCCCGGCGCGCGTTTTTCCAGGTGCGACAGCTTCACGCGCCACAGGTCAATGTGCGGCAGCAGTTCGCGATACATGGCCCATTCATGAATCAAGCAGGTATCCAGTGCCGTGTGGATGTGTTCGTCCTTGCAGGCGCTGGCGAGGCCGTGCAAGAAGCTGCGCTGTGAGGCCGCTTCTCCGCCGCTGAACGTGACGCCGCCATCGGCGCGAGTGCAGAAGAGGCTATCTTGCTTGATCTGTTCCAGCAGCGCCGGCAGGGTATACGCCCGGCCGATGATACTGAGCGCGCCGGCGGGGCAGGCCGGCAGGCATAAGCCGCACACCTGGCAATGCCGGCGCGTGATTTCCAGCGCCCCAGCCTCAAGACGCAAGGCGCCCTGCGGGCAGGCCGCCACGCAATCGCCGCACTGGATGCAGCGCGACGGGAAAAGGGCTAATTCAGGGCGATAAGAGATGCCTTCGGGGTGTTCGCACCAGCGGCACGCCGCGGGGCAACCTTTGAAGGAGACGACCGTACGAACGCCGGGGCCGGCGTCCGTAGAAAGGGTCTGAATATCATATACGGTAGCGTAACGTAATGCTGCTGCGGTATCAAGCATAGAAGCACTCTACCTGCTGCGTAGAGATACCCCACCCATCGTCTGCAATGCCCATACCTCTGGAAATACGTCAATAGACCGCGTGGCCCGTTCCAATGCGCGACCAGGCCGATAGATGCACTCATCCTGCTCTCAATTATATATTCTGCATCAAAATCGTCAAATTGTCAATGGGCCTTTTGTCCCTGTCCGACTTTCCAGAGGGCCGCCAGGCCGGCGCTGACCAGGCCGATGCCCAGGGCCACGAAGAAAGCCGGCCGCAGACCGATGGCTTCGCTGATGAAGGACCCGCAGATGGGGCCAAGGAAGATCGCCAGGTTCGCCAGGATCGTATTGACCGCCACGTAGGCCGTGCGGTTCTCTTGCGGGGCGATGCGTAACAGGCCATCGAAGAGGGTGATGTCTATGCCGGCGGCGAAGAAACCCCAGACCAGGGCGGCCGGCGTCAGCCAGAGCGGCGCCCCCACCAGCGCCGTGATGCCGGGATAGAGCGCCATGCCGATGATCGAGATGATGAGCGCCTTGCGGCTCCCCATGCGCGAGACGGCGCGCCCCCAGTAGGTGTAGCCGGCGACCAGGGCCAGGCTGCCGGCGGTGGTGCGCCAACCGATCCATTGGTCGGTGGCGTGCAGCGTGTTGACCCAGAAGAGGGTGTAGAGCGCGGCCGGCAGGTTGATGCCCAGGCGAATAACGAAGCCGACGCCCATGTAGCGCCGGAAGGGGATGCTGGCGGTGAGCGGCTCGATCAGGTTGCGCGCCTGTTGCGCCAGCGTGGGCCGGCCGGCCGGCGTGGTGGGGCGATAGGAGGCGTCGAGCCGGATGCGCCCGAAGAAGTAGGCGCTCAGATAGCCGGAGGCGGCCGAGATGATGAAGACGATCTGGTAGTTGAGCGGCAGCGGCACGCGTTCCAGCAGCGCGCCGAAGAGGGCCACCGATATGGCGATGACAAAGCTATAGGTGGCCCAGCGCGCGCCGTTGACCCGCGACAGGCGATCCATGGGGATAGCCTGGGCGATGACTTCGGTCCAGGAGACATTGGCGACGGCGCTGGGGATGGCTTGCAGCGCCCAGAGCGCCACCAGCACAATCGGCAGGAGCGAGCCGCGCAGTGCGAACGGGAGCAGGCCGGTGCCCAGGTAGAGGGTGTGAATGACCAGCCGGCCGAGGACGGTGATACGCACCACGTCGCGCCGCCGGCCGACGAACTGCGCCGCCGGGATCGAGAAGAGGATGACTCCCAGGGCTGGCAACGAGGTCAAGAGGCTCAACATCAGGCTGGAGCCACCCTGGCGGGCGATGAAGACGGAGAAGTAGGCCAGGATGCCGCCGGCCAGGATGCCCTGCGTCGTCGTATCCAGGAAGAGATTGCGGATATTGCGCTCTTGTTGCGCCCGTTGCGGGTCCAGGCCGGCCTCGCTGGGCAGCAGGCGCTGCAGGACGCGGCGCGGGCTGATGCGGGGCGCCGGCTTGCGGTAGGTGTTAATGGTTCTGCCTCCCTTCGGCGATCAGTCTGATTATAGCCCGGCGCTCCTTTCCGCGCAAGACCGCCGCGCGGCGTAGCCTGGCGCCTTGTGCGCGTCTGACCCGGGCCCAAACGCCCACAAGGGGCGATGCTACGCCAGCCCCGATGCCGGTCCCCCAAAATGTGAAACACACCCGCCGCCGGCGCTCTTGACTTTCGGGCTAACTGCGCTATACTTTGCCCCAGCGAAGCCGAAGTACCCCGATCAGCGCAGCTCGCGGCGAGCCGGCCCGCTACGCTGTCTACTTACGGAGGAGCCTGTCATGATCGTCGAAATGCGTCGGGGAGCTTCGCGCGAGCAGTTGGACGCCGTCATCGCCCGCGCCACTGGTTTCGGCTTCGAGACCCAGGTCAACGTCGGCACGGACAAATATGTCGTTGCCATCCTCGGCAGCGACACCGGCCGCACGCCCACCGAAGCCTTCGCCGTCTTGCCGGGCGTCGAATCTGTCACGCGTATCATGCGCCCCTACAAGCTGGCCTCGCGCGACTTCAAGCCGGATTCGACCCAGGTGTCCATCGGCAACGTCACATTGGGGAGCCAACGCCTGGTCGTGATGGCCGGCCCCTGCTCGGTGGAGAGCCAGGAGCAATTGCTCACCACGGCGCGCCATGTGCGGCGCGTGGGGGCCACGGTGATTCGCGGCGGCGCGTACAAACCGCGCAGTTCCCCCTTCAGCTTTCAGGGCCTGGGCAAAGAGGGGCTACGCATCTTGAGCGAAGTGCGCTCCCAGACCGGGCTGCCCATCATCTCCGAAGTCACAGAGCCTTATCAGATTGATGAGATGCTCGATCATGTGGACGTGCTGCAGATCGGGGCGCGCAATATGCAGAACTATCCGCTTCTGCGGGCGGTCGGGGCCACCGGCCGGCCGTGCGTCCTCAAGCGCGGCCTGGCGGCCACCGTGACCGAATGGCTCCAGGCGGCCGATTATATCCTCGCCGCCGGCAACCCCAACGTTATCCTATGCGAGCGCGGCATCCGCACCTTCGAGGACAGCACGCGCTTCACCCTGGACATCGCTTCCATCGGCGTCATCAAGCGCTATTCGCACCTGCCCGTCATTGCCGACCCCAGCCACGCCGCCGGCCACTATGGCCTGGTGCCCACCCTGGCGCGCGCGGCCATCGCCGCCGGCGCCGACGGCCTGATCGTCGAAGTGCATCCCGACCCGGTCAACGCGCTCTCCGACGGCCTACAAAGTCTGACCTTCAGCGACTTCGAGCGCCTGATGAGCGAGCTGAAGCCGATTGCGGCGGCCGTGGGCCGCACGCTGTAGCGCGCTCGCGCTATCGGATCAACTCGCGGATTCGCAGCAGCCGGCTTATCGCCGCGCCGGTCGGCACGCGGTCCGCGACGCCGATGATGATGCGCGGATCGCCGGCGGAAGCGCGCAGCGCCTCTTGAACGGCCGTTTCCAGCTTCTCCGCTTCCGTCGTCTCCGCCAGGAAATCCTGCGGGATGCCGCCCCACAGGGTCAGGTTCGGCCCGGCCGCCTCGCGCGCTTCGCTCAGAGACGCGTCGCTCTGGGGCGGGCCGGCCACACCCTCCGCGCCGGCCACGCCGGCAGCCGCCAGCGGCCCCAGGATGCGCCGCGCCGGCCCGCCGATATGGACGACCAGCGGCTTGCCGGCCGCGCCCAGGGTCTCTGTGCTGCGCCGATAGCTCTCGGCCATCTGCGTGGCGAAGACGCGCGGCGAGATGTACTGGCCGTCCAAATTGTCCGGGGCCAGGGCCAACGCGCCGGGGACG
>CAIQJD010000955.1 GCA_903872005.1 uncultured bacterium
AGGCCTCGGCTTCGTGCCAACTGACGCCGACCACCGGGAAGTTGGGCTGGTTCCAGAGCGGGTCGTCCCAAAAACGCGGCCGTTCGATCTGTTCTTCCTGAATGAAGGTCCAGCCGGCGGCGCTCCAATAGGCGCGTGTGCGATAGCCGCCGGCTTGCATGAATGGCGCGAACTGCGCGTTGGCGACCGGCAACTGGTCTATGTCGAAAGCCGGCGCGCCGGCGCGGACGGTCACTGTCGCGCCCAGGCGCGGGTCGCCCAGCTCGCCCAGGACAGTCACGGCGCGCAGCCGGTCGTGCAGCGGGACGGTCTGGCGCTCGGCGATCCAGGTCAGCCCGCGCAGCACATCTTGCCACACTTTGGCGTCCAGGCGATAGGGGCCGATGTCCATGAGACATTCGCCGGCCAGGATGACCGGTTTCCACCAGCCCGCCTTCTGGCGCGCGCCGGCCACCAAAATCGCCGCGACCAGTTGCGAGGCGCGCGTCCGGCTGGTCTGGCTCAGGTGCGCCGCGCTCAGCAGGATCACCTCGCGCCACCAGCTATCGTCCAGCCGTTGCAGCAAGAGGGGGGCGAAGCCCTCTTCGCCGGCGATATCGCGCGCCGTCAGGTATTCCTGAAAGGTCAGGTGCGAGAAGGCGTAGCGCCCCACGTCCCATTCCATGAAGAGGCCGCTGCGCTCTTTCAGGAAGCGCAGGAAGGCGCGCGCCCGCGCCAGGCCCTGGCGCGCGCCGCCGGCGTCGCCTGGGGTCAGCCGGCCGGCCAGCAGGCGCTCCACCGGGCCGGCTTCCGCCTCGGTGAGGCGCGCTTCATGGTACCAGCGGGCCACCGGCTCCAACAACGTCCGTTTCTCGCTGGCTTCCAGGGGCGCTTCCAGGCCGGCGTATTGGGCCAGCCACTTGGCCTCTTCGCCATCTTTGCTCATGTCCCAATGACCCAGCAATAGCTCGGTGCATTCTTCATATAGTTCCACACGACGCTGCGGCAGCGTGGCGCGGAAGCGATGCACCAGGGCGATCACGGTCAGCATCAGGGGGTTATTGGCCAGGGCGCGCACGCGCGGGTTGCGCTCGATGGCGTTGAGCAGCTCGATGGCCTGGCGCTCGGCGCGGTGGCGCACGGCCAGGTTGAGCGCGCCGGCTTGCGCCGTCTCGACGGCCAGGCACCAGATGCGGGCGAAGCAGGCCACTTCTTCGCCGTCGAACTCGCGCACGCGGCATTCGCTGAAGTCTCCCCCCAGCCGCGCGGCCTCGCGATAGCCGCCCAGCCGGCTGGTCAAGACGTAGCGGTTCTTGGGATAGCGTCCCACAAAGGCTTCGACGATCTCGCGCACCAGGATGCGCTCGCTGAAGTCGGCCACTTCGTCCAGTCCATCCAGCAGGACCAGGCATTCGCCGGCTTCTAATGGCGCGGAGAAGAAGCCGGCCGAGAGGCCCAGGCTCCATTGGGCGAAATGCTGGACGATGAAGTCGAGCAGCACGGCCGGGCCGGCCTCCACCGGGCCGCTCTCGCAGCGCACGCGGATGTGTCGGGCGAAGTCGCGCAGGGGGAGGAAGATCGGCAGCCGGTTTTCCGTGAAGCCCAACCGCTCGTACATCAACTTCGGCCAGCGGCCGTCGCGATGACGGGCATAGGTCAGCGCCAGGTAGGAGAGAAAGGTGGTCTTGCCGGCGCCGGGATCGCCCAGGATGACCAGGCGCGTGTGGCGGGCCAGGAGTTCGGGGAGGGTGATGACCAGCGGCCGGCCGCGCACCGGCAGGCCGCCTTCGGCGTCGGCGCGACTGTCGGGTTGCCGGCCCATCGTCGTCAGGGGGATATACAGCTCTTCCAGGCCCAGGTTCAGCGGCCGGCTGGAGCGGATGCCGCGCAGGTTGACGCTCTGGTGGTGCGAGAAGATGTGATCGAGATAGCCGCGCTGGGCGACCTCTGCCTCGTGCTGCTGGCGCTGGGCCGCGTGGTCGCTGTCATCCTTTTTGTCCAGATCTTTCACGATCTTGCCGATCACCCGCTCAACCAGCTTCGTCACCAGTCCATTGATGAAGGCGTAGGCCAGGAAGGCGGCGCCGGCGATGGGGATGACCCATACGCCATAGAGCTTGATGAGCGCAAAGGTGTAGTCCACGAGGTTCTTGCCGGCCGGCGTGGGGACATCGCCGGGGGCGCAGCCGCTCAGGAGGGCGGCGAGGCCGGCCAGCAGCAGGAGCCGGCCGCCGGTATCCCAGGCCGGCCGTGCGCCGATTTGGGATATTTGGGATAGCATTTGGGATAATCGGCCGCGCATGGCGCTTTGCTCCTGATGTCGGCATGGACTAAGATGATTGTATGCCGACGCCGGCGGGGCGTCAAGCGTTTTCGCGTCTGACGCGGCGATTTTTAGATTAAATGGCGGCTGGCGCGCGCGGGGCCATTCCGGCGTCATTGAATCGCTTGACAGCGGCCGCAATTCGTGGTATCCTACAGATATACTTGAGATATGCTCCTAGTACATTCACTCATCCATGGTGCTGGCTTACCATGGACGGCGTCGGGAGCCGCAGACACATTAGCCGCGCTGCAAGCCAGGCGAAAGTCAAACCAAGGGAGGTGAGACACGCCCGCAGGAAGGGCAAAGAGATCGGCCGGGTACGTGGACGCTGGACGTCAGCAGAGTTTTCGTCGCAGCAAGTTGATCGGCAATGCACGTGAGAGTCACCATGGGAGGAGATATGTCCAAGAAACTGTTCGCGCTATTAGCAACGGTCTTGATCGCTTCGATGCTCCTGGTTGCCTGCACGCCGGCGGCGACGCCCGCGCCGGCCGCCACCACCGCGCCGGCTGCCGCCGCCACCAAGGCGCCCGCGGCCAGCGGTGAGAAGGTCTTCAAGCTCGGCATCATGGGCCCCTTCACAGGCCCCTCGGCGTTGAATGGCACCGAATTCAAGAATGCCGCCACCCTGGCGTTCGAAGCCATCAGTTGGAAGATTGGCGACTACAAGATCGTGCCGGTGTGGATTGACGAGCAATCTGACCCGGCCAAGACGACCCAGGCTTATGAGCAAGCCATCGTCCAGGACAAGATCCAGGCTGGCATCCTCAACTGGCACAGCTCGGACGCCGTCGCCGCCATGGATATCTCGGCCAAGTACAAGATGCCGCACTTCTTCGGCTTTGGCGCGACCGAACTGGTCAATGAGAAGTACAAGAGCGACACCACCAAGTACAGCTATTGGTTCGGCAAGACCTGGCCTTCGCCCTCGAAGTTGAGCATCGCCTACGTGGTGACGTTGGAAGATGCGATCAAGGCCGGCGCCTTCAAGCCCAAAGACAAGACCGTCTACATTTGGGGTGAGGATACCGACTGGGGCCGCAGCTTCGGCAACGCCATCAAGAAGCAGTTCCAGGATGCCGGCTGGAAGGTTGTCGGCGAGGACTACTTCGCCGCCGAGCAGACCGAGTTCACCCCGCTGGTGAACAAGATGAAGGGTCTCGAGCCCGCCGTCATCGCCGGCACGAGCGCTGCCCCGCCGGCTATCTCGGCCCTGATCAAGCAGGCCAACGATGTGGGCCTGAAGTCCATGATCGTCGCCGATGGCCTGGGCTGGATTGGCGACTGGTACAAGATGACCGGCGACGCCTCCAACTACGTGCTGGATCAAATCCCGCAGTTCGCCTCGGACAAGGCCAAGAAGTGGGCCGCCGACTACAAGGCGAAGTATGGCGCGGAGCCTAGCCCGTCGGCCGCCGGCCAGGCGTATGACATGAGCAACTTCTTCATCAAGGTTGCCAAGCGCGCCATCGAAGCTACCGGCGAGCTGACCACGGCCTCCCTGTACAAGGTCGGCACCGAAGAGCTGTGGACTGGCAAGCTGACCTACACCGACGGCATCATCCATGCCAAGTATGAGTACAATGCGTCCTCCGTGCCCGACCCGGTGGTCGGCAAGGGCGCCTTCATCTTCCCCGTCCTGCAGTACATGAAGGGCGAGGGCAAGATCATCTGGCCCGAGGACTGGGCCGCCGGCAACAAGCTGCAAGTCAAGCCGTAAAGCATCCGCATTGCGCGAAGTCTCGCCTGGGAACGGGGCAGCTCGCATCAGCCATGCGAGCGATGCGGCGCCCGTTCCCAGGCGACGGACGAGGGTAAGTTCTGGTCGAAGCCAAGCATGTTCCGAGCAAGTAACCTGTGCTTCATGGAGGAAGTCATGCGTTCTGCAAGGCTGACAGTGCTGTCCATTCTACTCATCGTAGCTCTGCTCCTGGTCGGATGCGCGCCTGCCGCTACGCCCGCATCCACGGCGGCAACCCCTGCATCTGGCGCTGCGACAAAGACCCTCAAGATCGGCGTGATGGGCCCTTTTAGCGGCCCGGCTGCGCGCACTGGGCAAGAACTCAAGTCCTCTGCCCAGATGGCCTTTGAAGCCATTGACTACAAGATCGGCCCGTACAAAGTTGAGTTTGTGTATATTGACTCCCAGTCTGATCCGGCCAAAGCTGCCCAGGCATACGAACAGGCCGCCGTGCAAGGAAATATCCAGGCGGGTCTTTTGCAGTGGCACAGCTCTACGGCCGTCTCCTGTATGGAAGTTGCTGCCAAGTACAAGATTCCGCATTTCTTCGGTTATGGCGCGACCGAAGTCGTGAACGAGAAGTACGCATCGGATCCCAGCAAGTACGGCTACTGGATCAAAGGTTGGCCTACGCCGGCCAAGCTGATTGTACCCTACGTCCAGGCCATTGAAGATTCCATCGCCCGGGGCATCTGGAAGCCGGCGAACAAGACCATCGCCGTCTATGGCGAGGACACCGACCTGGGCCGCTCGTTCGGCAAAGCCCTCAAGGATCAGTTCACCGCAGTGGGCTGGAAAGTGGTCGCGGAAGAGTACTTCCCCATTGACCAGACGGAATTCTACCCGTTGTTGGGCAAGCTCAAAGACCTGAACCCGGCCCTGATCGCCGGCACCCTGGCCGCGCCGCCCACCGTGGCCGCCTTCGCCAAACAGTCGGATGAATTGGGCGTCAAGAGTCTGATCATTGTGGACGGCTTGGGCTGGATCGGCGAGTGGTATGATCTGGCCGGCAAATCCGCCAACTACATCCTCGATCAGATTCCGGGTTGGTCCACGGACAAGGCCAAGAAGTTTGCTACCGACTTCGAGAAGAAGTACGGCATCAAACCCAGCGCATCAGCCGCCGGCCTCTCCTACGACGCATCCAATATGTTCATTGAGATGCTCAAGGCTACCTACGCACAGTACAAAGAATTGAATCGCGAGACCATCTATAAGTGGTCACAAGAGAACCTGATCACCGGGAAGTGGACCTACAAAGATGGCATCATCATGCAGGAATACAAGTATACCCCCGAAACTGTTCCTGACATGGTGGTTGGCAAAGGGTACTTCATCTTCCCCGTGCTGCAATACTTCGACGGAAACAGTAAGGTGGTGTTCCCGCCCGAATGGCGCGAACAGGACCTGAAGGTCAAACCGTAACCAGCGCGTGCATCAACCGGGGAAGGGGTAGATCGGCCCCCTCCCCGGCCGGCAAATCCAAAATGCTCGTGTATCTTGAGAGCAGGTGAGGTCCATGGTTATACTAGAGACGCGAGAACTGGTCAAGAACTTCGGCGGCCTGACAGCCGTCAACCATGTGTCGCTGCATGTAGATCAAGGTGAAATTTTCGGCTTGATCGGCCCCAACGGCGCCGGCAAGACGACC
>CAIQJD010000956.1 GCA_903872005.1 uncultured bacterium
AAGTAGGCCGAGGTGAAGCTGGCATAGCCGATGATGCGGTCAGGATAGGCGCGCATGGCCGCGGCCAGCATGTCATTGCCGGCGCGCGTGTCATACTCGAAAGCATCCATGCACGATGTGACCAGTTTGTCAATGCCGGCGCGATCAGCCCACCGCACCAGGTCGTCGGCGGTCGAGTGAAAGCCGCCCAGGGAGCCCAGATGGGCATGGGCGTCAATAATCATGACGAAGCCTCCTTGAAAGGGGATTGCCAGAAGCGGGCCGCCCTATCATAACGCCATCCGCGGCCAGCGTCAAACGGGGCGCTACACAGTGAAGCGGATGTGGACGACATCACCGTCTTTGACGACGGTATCGCGGCCTTCAATGCGGACGTGACCAAGCTCGCGGGCGTGCGCCCAGGAGCCGAGATGCGCCAGTTCATCCCAGGAGATGACTTCGGCGCGAATGAAGCCCTTCTGCATGTCGGAGTGGATGAGGCCGGCCGCCTCCCAGACGGTGTGGCCGGCGCGCAGCGGCCAGGCGCGCACCTCGTCGCTGCCGGTGGCAGTGAAGAAGGTGATCAGATTCAGGAGTTGATAGCCGGCGGCGGCCATGCGCCGCAGGCCCGAATCGCCCAGCCCCAGGCCAGCCCGGTATTCCTCAGCGTCGGCCGGCGACATTTCGGTCAGCTCGGCTTCCAGCCGGGCGCACAAGACCACCGCATGATGGCCCTCCTCGGCCGCGCGTTCCAGCACGCGCCGCGCCAGCCGGCCGCCGGCCGGCAAATCGGCCTCGGCGACATTGGCGACCAGGAGTTGCGGCTTGTCGCTCAACAGGCCCATTTCCTCGCGCCAGACGCGCTCTTGGGCGCTGCCGGCGAACAGGGCGGCGCGCCGGCCGGCGTTCAAATGCGCCTTGAGCTTTTCCAGGTACTCGATCTGATGCATATATTCGCGCGGGTTGGCTTTGGCCGCGCCATGCACTTTATCGAGCCGCCGTTCCAGCGTGACGATGTCAGACAACGTCAATTCGAGATTGAGGGTGTCGAGATCCAACAGGGGATCCACGCTGTCGAACTGATGCGGAATATCGGCGTTCTCGAAGCAGCGCAAGACCAGGGCGACGGCGTCCACGTTGCGAATGTGTCCCAAGAACTGATTGCCCAGGCCCTCGCCGCTGGCCGCGCCTTTCACCAGGCCGGCGATATCTACGAATTCGATGCTGGCGGGAACCTGGCGCTTGGGGTGGATGATGCCGGCAACCTGGCTCAAACGCGCGTCAGGGATTTCGGCGACGCCCACGTTGGGGTCAATGGTGGTGAAGGGATAATTGGCGACCAACGCATGGGCGTGGGTCAACGCGTTGAAGAGGGTGGATTTGCCCACATTGGGCAGGCCAACGATGCCAATTTGTAGCGCCATGCTGCACGCTCCGCGGATGAGGCAGAGGCGCAGCCTACAGGTACGAGTCTGCGTCGCTCCCGCGCTTCGCTCGCTCGTTTGCAGGCTGCAACACATCAGGTATTGGCGCCGGCGGGCTGTTGGCCGGCGGTTCTTCGCCTAGCATTTCGGCGAGGCTGCGATCTTTCGGGAGGGAAATGTGGAATGTACTGCCAACGCCCAGTTGGCTTTCCACCCATACCTGGCCGCCATGTTGCTCCACGATGCGCTTGACAAGGGCCAGGCCGTTGCCGGTGCCGCTGATATGCGCCGTTGCCGGCGTCTTGACCCGCATGCCTGGCTCGAAGATGCGACGCAGAAAGCTCTGGGGGATGCCGATGCCCGAATCCGCCACGTGAATCAACACGTGGGAGGGTGACTCTTGAACGGAGAGCTTGATCCATCCCGGCGCGTTGGTGTACTTCATGGCATTGTCCACCAAGTTGCGGATGGCGTGTTCCAACCGGCCGGCATCGCCAACGATCCTGGGAACATCCCGCGCGAACTCCGTTTGCAGCGTCAGCCCCTTGGCCTCAATGTAGGTGGACATGGCATCAGCCACTTTGATCGCCAGGGTGACGATCTGACACGGGGTGCGGGTCAAATCGCGCCCGCTGACGATATTGCTCATATCCTGATACTCGTTCAGGATCTGCGTGATATCATCTATGCCCTTGATGATGCGGTGAATGTACTCTTCTTGTTGATCCGTACTCTGGCCGCCGGATGCGCTCAACAGCGACGCATAGCCGCGCACGCAGGCTGAAGGCGTCCGCATACTATGCGACAACATACCGACGATGCCGTGCTGCGCCGTATCGCTGCGGTGCGCTTCCGTCTCATCACGCAATAGAAAGACCCAGCCCCGCGTCACACTGTTCTGCTCTGGGACCCTCAGCCGCGCCGCGCTGATATGCAGCAGGCGCCCGTTGCGTTCGATCTCCACGACCGCCGGCCCACGATCCCGCAGCAGGTCGGCAATCATCATGTAGACCCGCTCATGATTCAACACCGTCTGGATGGGCACGCCCATCCGGCTCGACGCGCTGAAATTGAGCAGGCTCTCGGCGATGGGATTCGCCAACAGCAGCCGGCCGTCCCAATCGGCGATCAGGATGCCTTCACGGTTGTTTTGCAGAATATAGCCCAGGCAAAGGTCCTGGAAGACACTGCTATGATAAGACTGATTGCTATCCACGACGATGCCGGCCAGATTCGCCAGCGCCGCCAGGAAATTGCGATCCATGGGCGAAACGTCGCGCGACTCGTCCCAGACCACCCAGAGGGTGCCGGTCGTGCGCCCTTCGCGCAACATGGGGAAGACAGCCAGGGCGCGCACGTCAGATTGCGCCAGCGCCTCCCGATTGATCTCGTTGGCATTGCCCAACTGTGACAGAGAGACGAAAGTGGCCGTGCGCCACACCTGGCGCGAATAGTGTTCGATGGTCCCTTCTACGGCAGCCGACAGAAGCAGATCGCCCTCATTGGCGACCGCGCGCAAAGCGTCCGATTCCACGAGATAGACGCCGGCGGCTCTGGCGTCCACGCCACGCAAGACGGAGCGCAAGAGGACCCCCAGCGTCTGCGCGAGGGGGGCGCGCGCCGAGACCGACTGGCTCACTTCCACCAGACGCGCGATTTCATCCACGCCGACGCCGAGATTGACCGCGATACTCTGAAGCGCCTGCGTCATGCGCCCCACTTCATCGCGACGCCGGCTGATGTCCGGCGGCGCATGCACATCCAACTGATTGCGCGCCAAGCCGGCGGCAGCGTCGGCCAGCCATCCCAAACAGCGCAATTCATCTGCAATGAGGAGACCGGCCAAGATGACGACGATCACAAAGATCAGGGCGAGCGCGGCCAACAGGATGATCCCGTTCGTGCTCACGACGCCACCAGAGGCAAAGGCAATGTATGCCGCCGCCATACAGAGGATCGCGGCGATGATGAAGATGGGCAACAGACGCCACACGACGCGAGCGGCAAGTGTGGAGATGGATTTGCCGGCTGGCCGGCGGGAATAGAGGCGCTGGCCTCCGAAGGCGAGAAGAAGGCACAGAACGAGGAGAACAACTATCCCCAGGCCCACTGCCAGAACGGCGGCCCATGGTGATAGGGGCAGATTGGACAAGCCAAACTTAAAGCCCATGTTGCCTCCGCGAAACGATGTAGCCTCCAATCAAGCTGTAGCCGAACCATAACGCCCAGTATCGGTGCAGCGGTAATGAAACGCATACCAAATGTAGTCCAGCGGAGAGCGGGTGAAGGGATTCGAACCCTCGACAGCCTACTTGGGAAGCAGGTACGCTACCACTGCGTCACACCCGCGCGCATTTCGGCCATTATACCGGAAGGGGATATAGAAGTCAAGACCCCATTAGTCCCATATCAGGGTCATTTCAAAGTCGCAGTCCATCGAGTACAATCTCCGTAAGCTGCCAGGCAAAGGAGAATGGTACCCGATGGAC
>CAIQJD010000957.1 GCA_903872005.1 uncultured bacterium
CCGGCGCGCAGCTTGTGGCCTTTACATGTCGCGGCCGGCCGATCGGCCTGCTCATCTGCCACGATTTCCGCTATCCGGAGCTGTATCGCGAGTACAAGCGGCGCGGCGTCGAGATCATCCTGCAATCGTTCCACAACGCCGGCATGTCGCCGGCGCATCTGGCGACCTATCACGCGCAGGTGACCTTCACGCTTCGGGCGGCCGCGGCATCCAACTTCGTGTGGATCAGCGCCAGCAATGCCAGCGAGCCGGCCGCCTGGGCCAGCTTCGCGGTGAATCCGGCCGGCGTCGTCACGCGCCGGCTGCCGCGCCATCGCGCCGCGCTCATGATCAGTGAGATGGGCGCAACGGATGGGCTGTGGGATCCGGCGGCATTCTGGCGCGGGCAATGCCTGGCCGGCGTGTTGCACAGCGGCGATCTGGTGAGCGACCCGCGCAGCGCCGACCGGCAAACGCTTTGAGCCTTGTGTCGCAGCAGAGGAGGAAAGACATGTCGCACCTGGAAGGCGAGATTCAGGAACAACCGGCGGTCGTTGATCTCGTATTGACGCGCGAGAGGCAGAACGCGGCGGCCTTGGCGGCCGAGATGCGCCGGCGCGCCGTGCGCTATGTCGTCATCGCGGCGCGCGGGTCTTCCGATAATGCGGCAACTTATGGGAAGTACCTGCTGGGGGCATTTTGCCGGCTGCCGGTCGTCCTGGCGACGCCGTCGCTCTTCACCATTTACCAGGCGCCGCCGCTTATGGAGGGCGCGCTGGTCCTGGGCATCTCCCAATCGGGCCAATCGCCAGATATCGTGAGCGTGCTGGCCGAGGCGCGCTCGATGGGCGTCTTGACGGCGGCGATCACCAACGAGCCGGCTTCGCCGCTGGCCGGCGCAGCGGATTTTTTGATTCAGTGCCACGCCGGCGCGGAGCGCAGCGTGGCTGCCACCAAGACCTATACGGCGCAACTGGCGGCGCTGGCGCTCCTGGCGGCGTCTTGGGCCGACGCGCCGGCGTTGCTGCGTCAACTGGAGCTTGCGCCGGGATACATGGGCGACACCCTGGCCCTGCACAGCCGGCAGCTCAATCTCGCCGAACGCTATCGCTATATGGAAAGCTGTGTCCTGATCGGGCGCGGCTATAACATTGCGACGGCGTTTGAGGTTGCGCTCAAGCTGAAAGAACTCACTTATGTGCTGGCCGAGCCATACTCGTCAGCCGACTTCATGCACGGTCCCCTGGCGCTCGTCGGGCAGGGGTTCCCGGCGTGGGTGATCGCGCCAAGCGGCCAGGTCTTCCCGGAGATGCTGGAATTCATCGGCCGGCTGCGCCAGCGGGGCGCGGAGCTGGTGGTCGTTTCCGATCAGGACGCCGCGCTGGACCTGGCGCACACGCGCCTGTCGCTGCCGGCCGGCGTGCCCGAATGGCTCTCGCCGCTGACAGCCGTGATCCCCGGCCAGCTCATGGCGCTGGGACTGACCCTGGCGAAAGGGTATGACCCCGATCACCCGCGCGGGTTGCGCAAGGTGACGGAGACGCTCTGAGGAAGAGGACGCCCCGCCGGCAAGGAGCCGGCGGGGCGTTTTTGTCTTCTAGTAGCTTTCGAGCACCTTCCGCATGCCGTCGCCGGTCTTCTTCATCCAGTCGTACAGGATGTAGAGGTCTGTGCCGACGCAGAAGTGCTTCA
Organism: uncultured bacterium; assembly: GCA_903872005.1. The sequence goes on from CAIQJD010000957.1 coordinate 1,672, forward strand.
CGCCCAGATCGAGGTAGTATTTGGCGGCTTCGGGAGAGTTGATTTCGATGCGCGGCGGGATGCCCATCTTGAGCGCGGTGTCAATCACCTTGCGCTCGATGACCTTGATGTCGGGGTCGTACCAGGCGCCCGGCCGGCCGATGCTCATGCAGTAGTCCGCCGGCCCCCATTGCACCATGTCAATGCCGGGCACCGCCAGCACTTCTTCCAGATGCTCCACCACGCCCTTCTTCTCGACCATGATGGCGACGACGACATCGCGCAGCGCCTGCACATACGTCCATTCACCGCCGTATTCCATGTAGGTCATGCGCCGGCTGGTGCAGCCGAAGGTGCCGCCGTCTTCGGGCGTATCCGGGCGCACCACGTGCACGCATTCCTGGACATCTTCCACGGTGCGGCAATCGGCGAAGAGGACGCTTTGGAAGCCGGCGCCGATGGCGCGCTGGGCCAGCCAGGAGCGTGGCGCCTGATCCAGCTTGATCATGCACGACATGTCGAACAGCTCGACGGTGCGACAGAAATTGTCCAGCGAGAAAAGGTCATAGGGGGCATATTCGCCGACGAACTCTACATAATCGAACATGCCCGAGTGCCCGACGGCTTCGACGACGGCCGGCCACATCGAGTGAATGTGAGTGCCCAGGGTAGGCTTGTCGGCCTTCAGCAACTCGCGGATCTTATTAGCTCGCATGATGTTTCTCCTCCAATGGCATACACGTATACGCGCACGGATGCTCTTCATTGTACTCCACAAACGCGTCGGGACGCAAACGAGGGGGGCCGCGATTTTGGGGCCAGTCCCGTGCGGTCTTCATGACCTCGCCGGCGATACGGGCAATGGCGGCCGGCGTTTGTCTTTCCGCCTCTCTCGGCGTATAATCACACTATGAACGCGCGTTTCCCGGTAGATCTGCATACCCATACGACGGCTTCCGACGGCTCTGAGATGCCGGCGGCGGTGATCGCACGCGCCTGCCGGCTGGGGATCCAGGCCATCGCGATTACCGATCATGACACCGTCGCCGGCCTGGACGAGGCCCTGGAGGCCGGCAGCGCCGCCGGCGTTGAGGTCTTGGCCGGCGTCGAATTGAGCATCGCCAACCAGCCCGAACTCGATTTTATGGAGCTGCACATCCTGGGTTACGGCATGGATCATCGCTCTCCCGATCTCTTGGCGGCGCTCGACCGCGCCGCTGCGGCGCGCCGGCGCCAGAAGATTGCCACGGTGGAGAAACTCCAGGCCCTGGGGTTCGATGTGCCGCTGGAAGAGGTCCTGGCCGCCGCCGGCGGGGGGGTATTGGGGCGCAGTCATATCGCCCAGGTAGCTCTGGCCCGCAACGCCGACCGTCTGCCAGACAGCGACCGCTTCTTCCGCGAATATCTGACGCCGGGCGGAAAGGCGTACACGCCGCGCGGCGATCAGATCACGCTGCCGGAGGCGACGGCGCTGATTCGGCAGGCCGGCGGCTTGGCGGCGCTGGCCCATCCGGCCGGCTACCGTCTGGTGCAAGACCCGGTCGGGATGGCGCGGCGCGTCGCCAGTCTGGGCATCGGCGGGATCGAGGGGCGCTACCCCTATGACAAGAATCGC
>CAIQJD010000958.1 GCA_903872005.1 uncultured bacterium
AGGCAGCCAGGCCGGCGCCGGCGGCAGTCAGGCTGGCCCAGCGCAGAAAGGCACGGCGCGAGGAGCCGACAGACGAATGCGCCGGCGGGGTGAGGTCAAAAGCCGCGTGATCCGAGGGCGTGCGTGCATCCTTCATGCTGTTATCCATCCTCTCGCGTCTGAGCGGCGCACCCATTGCGCCGGAAATGACCCACTGCGCGTAATGATACCATATTTCGGTCAAAATTGAGAATCGGGATAGCCTAAAAGTCAGGTTGCGCGAGGTTGCATTTTGTGCTACGATACAGACAACGAGGATGGCTATGGCACTGTCTACTGATACGTTCGCCCTGACCGCACTCTTTCAGACATCGCTGGGCAGGTTGATGTACTACCTGCTCGCTTTGATCTGTCTGGAGGCCGGCTGGGGCATGTGCTATGCCGAATGGCGCGGACGTGGCAAGCGCGAATATTTCAATATTCTGCTGGCTTTCAGCGCCCTGTTGATCTCGCGCGCCCTGGCCGTCGTCACCGACCTGATGGGCGCCGGCGCCGGCAACGGCCTGCTGGGCGCGTCACAGATGCTGCTGGACATGGCGGCGCTGGTCCTGCTCTGTTGGGCTTTCCAGTTCACCCTGGGCGATGCCCTGCCGCTGCGCCTCTATCTGAGCATCAACCTGAGCGGCATTGGCCTGCTCTACCTGCTGCATACGGTCAGCGCCGGCCTGTGGCGCGGCGCCGTCCCGTTGGCGCCCTGGCAAGAGCGCGTCTGGCTGCTGTGGCAGTGTGTGTTGTGTCTCCTGGCCGCGGTCCTGATCCTGCGCCGGCGGCATGCCGAGACGGTGCTGCAAGGGCTGGCCTTCGTCTTGTTAGCCCTGGGACGGCTGGGGCCGGCTCTGCTGCCGATTGCCGGCCTGCGCCCCCTCAGCGACCTGATCGCCTTTCCCTTGCTGACCATCGCCCTCTACCAAAACATCACCGGTGAGCTGAGCAGCATGGCCCAGGAGTTCCAGGCCATCAGCGAGCCGGCTTCGCGCCAGATGCGCCAGTTGATGTTCTCCCTGGAGGCGGCGCGCCTGGCCGCCAGCCAACTGGAGCTACGCGCCCTGTTGCCGCGCTTGACGGAGACCGTCGCGCTGGCCCTGGGCGCCGATCACTGCGCCCTCTTTGTGGTTGAAGAGGCCGAGGAGCCATTGGGTTGGGATGCCGCGCCGACGCCCGACGAGGCCATCTTCTTGCGCCTGGGGAGCATCTACGATCCCTTGCAGCCGGCCCCGCCGCCAGCGCGCGCCTTCCCCGTGGCCGAGGCGCCCCTCTTCGCCCGAATTCTGGAAACCCGCCAGTTGACCCACCTGACGCCGGCCGACCACGCGACCGCCCTGCTGGCATGGGGGCCGGCGCTACGCAAAACGCACGTGGGCGACCTGTTGGCGCAGCCCTTGATCATGCACCGCAACGTGATGGGCGTCCTGATCGTCTCGCACCAACCGGACAAGGCGACCTTCGATGACGTGGACGAGCGGCTCTGTGAGGGCATGGCCGGCCCCATCGCCGCGGCCCTCTCCAATGCCCGCATGGTGCGGAGCCTCAAGTCCCAGGCGCGCCAGTTGGCGAATCTGCTGGAAGTGCAACAGATCGAGAACTCCAAGACGCGCGCCATGTTGGAGAGCATCGCCGATGGCGTCATCGTCTGCGACGCGGCGCGCCAGATCATGCTGACCAATCAGGCCGCGTCGCGCCTGTTGGGCGTGACCCGCGAGACGTTGCTCGAAGAAGATATGGCGCAATTGTCGCGCCGGCTGGGGCGCGATCTGCAACCCGAGCTGGCCGCCGAGCAGTTGGGCTTCCAGTCGGACCCGCTGGGCGCAGAGGGGCGCGTCTTACGCGGCTCCATCGCGCTGGTGCAGGCCGAAGACGGCCGGCATATCGGCAGCGTGATCGTCTTCCGCGACGTGACCAACGAGCTGCGCGCCGAACAGGCCAAGAGTGAGTTCCTGGCGACGGTGTCGCATGAGCTACGCACGCCGCTCACCTCCATCAAAGGCTACTCGGAATTGTTGGCCGGCGGCATGGCCGGCGATCTCCCCGCGCCGCTGAAGCGCTTCTTGCGGATGATCGCCACGAACGCAGACAAGATGGCGCATCAGGTGGATAACATCCTGTATGTGTCGGAAGCGGAGCATGGGACGATCCCGCTGAATCGCCGGCCGGCGGACATCCAGGAGTTGGTTCAAGACGCGGTGAAGATGGCCGCGCCCCTCTTCTCCGAGCGCAACATCACGTGCGAAACGCAGGTCGAGCCGGACTTGCCGAGCATGGAAGTAGACCCGGCGCGGCTGCGCCAGGTGATAGACAATCTGTTGCAGAACGCCGGCAAATACACGCCGGCCGGCGGGCGCGTCTGGGTGTCGGCGCGGCTGTATGCCAAAGATGAAGTGCTGACCGACGAAACAGCCGGCCAGGAGATGGACTACCTGCTCATCACCGTGCGCGACACGGGCGTGGGTGTGCGCCCCGAAGATCACCAGCGCATCTTCGAGCGTTTCTACCGCTCGCCCAACCCGTTGAGCGTGGAAGCCGGCGGCGCCGGCATCGGCCTCACCATCGTCAAATCGCTGGTGGAAGCCCACGGCGGGCGGGTTTGGGTGGATAGCATCGAGAACGAGGGGAGCGCCTTCAGCGTCCTGTTGCCGGCGCGGCGTGGCGAACGCCGGCTGGCGCTGCAAAGGCGCGCCGCATAGGTCGTAGCAGATGGAAGATGCCGAATCCTGGGAGGACGCGCCGGCCGGCGACGCGCCCGTGCTGGTGGCCGTGATGCGAGATCGGGCCGATTGGGCGCGCCTGCTGGCCGAAGGCTGGTATCGCGTGCCGGCGCGCCGCGCCCCGCCCCAGATGGCCGCCGACTACCTGGCTTTCTACCACACCGCCGCATTCCCCGCAGAGAAATGGAGCATCCGCTACTATGCCGCCGTGCGTGGCGTGCGCGTCGTGCGCCGGCGCGACCTCTTGCCGGCCGAAGCGGAGCATCCACGCGCCGGCGACGCCTACTTTCGCTTTGATCTCGGCCCCGTCTTGACGCTGGAGCGGCCGGTCTTCAGCCGGCGGCTGCGCCGCGTCACGTTCATCCATACGACCCTGGAGCGCCTGCAAACGGCCGGCGATGTGAGCGAGTTATGGATCACGCAGCCGCTGCGCGAGCGGCTGTGGATTGAGCTGAATCGCCAGGGAGCGCCGGCCGAAGCCGCGCCGGCCGACCTGCTCATCGCCTGCCAACACGGGCGCGTGGCGGTAGAGTGCGCCCCGCCGCAAGCCCTCGACGGTTTGCGCGACGGGAGCCTGACCTTGCCCGGTCAGGCTCCGCGAGAATTGGATGGCGTGTGGCTCCGTTTTGAGGACGCCGGCTGGCCGGCGCTCCTGGCGCCCTACATCGAGCGCATCTGGGCCGAAATCGGCCGGCTGGGCGGCCCCGCCGGGGCCTGACGACGGGTATGTTTCACGATGGGGGTGAATCGTAGCTTAGCGCCTTGTGCGCGTCCGACCGGGGCGCCAGAACGCCCACAAGGGGCTAAGCTACGCCCCAATCCCCGCTGTCCGCTCCCCCAAACACACTTCTGACGGCTCACAGCCGGGCGATCAACTCCCCGCGCGCGAAGGTCTTCACGGCGAACCGGATCAGCACGATGTCTGCAACCCACAGGATGGCCCCGATCAGCAGCGCCACCGGCAGGCTGAAATAGAGCACGCCGCCGACCTGCCCGAAGACCAGCAGCAAGATGGGGAGCACCACCATCCCGCCGAGCTGATTGGCCTCCTGAAAACTCTTCACTTTGGCCGAAACCAGCACCATGACGCCGATGCCGAGGCCGGCCGCCGCCGGCACGACCCACAGGATCAGGACGAGCCACATGGCGGTGGGGAAGAAGAGCCGGCCCAGGGTCGGATAGCCGGCCGCGTTGACCACGATGGTGTAGAGGATGAACGAGCCGAACGAGACCAGCACGGCCGGCGTCCAGGCGCTCAACGCCTTGCCCACGAAAAGCTCCATGTCGGTGGCCGGCGTATAAAGCAGCGCCTCCAGGGTCTTGCGCTCCTTCTCGCCGGCGAAGCTATCCGCGGCGATGACGCTGGAGGTCATCATCGGGATGATCAGAAAGAAGGGCGCGAAGAAGTAGACCACAAAGAGGTAGGAGAAGGTCTGGGTCTCGCTCATGCCGGCGACTTGGGCCAGCATGGCGGCCGGCATATTCTTGATGAAACTCGCCATCTGCGACATCGTGGAGCCGGGGAAAGTGAGATAGGCCGGGGCCAACAGCATGGCGGCCGGCATTATCACGATCAGGATGAGCGGGACGATGGCGATGGGCAGCCAGACGCCCTTGTTCTGGGCCAGGGTGAGCAGGTCTTTACGCACAATGGCGCGTACGGTGCGCGTGTTCATGATTGCGTCTCCCCATTCTCTTGCAGCTCAAAGTAAATCTCCTCGAGGGTATGCTCGCGCGGCGCGACGCGGAAGATGGCCGCGCCGGCCGCGGCCAGGGCGCTCACCAGCGCCGGCGTGCGCGCCGCATCGTCCAGGCGGACATCCAGACGCGGCCCGGCAGACGTGATTTCCAGGACGCCGGCCGCGGTCTGGACCTGCGCCAGCAGCGCCGGCGCTGGCGGCCCGCCCAGCTCGATCTGCACCCAGACGCCGCGCCAGAGGGTCTTCGCCAGTTCGGCCGGCGCGCCGACGGCCAGGAGCCGGCCGCGGTTGACGACCCCGACGCGGTCGCACAGGCGCTGCGCCTCGAAGAGATTGTGTGTGCACAGGAAGACGGTGCGCCCCTCTTGATGGCTCAATTCTTCAATGAGGTCTGTCACCTGGCGGGCGGCAGCCGGATCAAGGCCGGCCGTCGGCTCGTCCAGGAAGAGGAGTTCGGGCTGATGCACCAGGGCGCGGGCGATGACCAGGCGTTGCTTCATGCCTTTGCTGTACGCGCCGGCCTTCTCGCCGGCCCGTTCCGCCAGGCCCAGGGTTTTCAGCACAGCGTCGACGCGGGCGGGCAACTCGGCCGGCGGCGCGCCATACAGCTCGCCGAAGATGAGCAAGTTCTCGCGCGCGCTCAACTGCTCGTAGAGCGCCGGCGATTCGGTCAAAACGCCGGCGCGCCGGCGCACCTCGCTCCCCCGGGTCGTCGGGTCGTAGCCGGCGACGCGCGCCGAGCCGGCGCTGGGGGTCAGGATGCCGTTGAGCATGCGGATCGTGGTGGTCTTGCCGGCCCCATGGGGGCCGAGGAACCCGAAGACTTCGCCGCGCGGCACCTGCAGATCCAGGCGATCCACCGCGAGGTGTTCCCCGAAGCGGCGCGTCAACGCGTGGGTTTCGATGATGATGTCGTTCATATCTTGCGCCTCCATACATGGGGCTATACGCAACGCGGGGCGCAGTGTTGCGCGGGGCGCTACGCTGCGCCTTGCGCGGCCGGCTTCCAGGCCAGCATCGCCAGGGCGGCCAGCAACGCCATGCCGCCGCCGAAGAGGAAGGGCGCTGCCGGCCCGAAGCCGGCCCAGCCGAAGGCGCCGTCCCACAATAGGCCGGCGATCAACGAGGCCGGAAAGTCGAGGATGCCCAGGATGGCGTTGTAGGTGCCGTAGGCCACGCCGCGCAAATGCGCCGGCGCGAGGTCGGCGACCATCGCTTTGGCGGTGCCATAGGCGCTGCCGTAGTAGGCCCCGTAGAGGATGTACAAGGCCCAGATGTGCCAGCCGCGGCTCGCCAGCGCGAAGCCCAGGTAGATCGCGGCGTAGACGAACCAGCCGCCGATGATGAGCTTGCGCCGGCCGATGCGATCGGAGAGCCGGCCGGCCGGCGTCGAAATCAACATGTAGACCAGATTGAACGAGACCAGCATCCCCAAGACGCCCAGGACATTCAGGCCGCGTTCTTGCGCCCGCAGCACCAGAAAGGCGTCCGAAGAGTTGCCCAGGTCGAAGAGGCCGACGATCAGCATGAAGATGAGGAACGGCCGGCCCAGGCCCCTGAAGGTGATCTTGGGGGCCTGGCGCACGCCTTTCACCGGCACGTCGCGCGCCCCCAGGATCAGGGCCAGCACCGCCAACGCGGCCGGGATCAGGCTGGCAAGCACAATGATCTGGAAGGTGTGGCGCGTCAGGTTCATGCCGGCCGATTGGGTGAGCCAGACGATGAGCAGGGCGACGAGGAGGCCGAGCATCGCGCCGGCCGTGTCGGCGGCCCGATGGAAGCCGAAGGCCAGGCCGCGCCGGCGCTCATCAATGGAGTCGGCGACCAGAGCGTCGCGCGGTGCGGTGCGGATGCCCTTGCCGACGCGATCCACCCAGCGGGCGCCGGCCACCGCGCCCCAACTGGCGACGAAGTAAAAGAACGGCTTGGCGAGGGCCGAAAGGCCATAGCCGGCTACCGCCAGCCACTTGCGCTGCCCCAGCCGATCCGAGAGCCAGCCGGAGAAGACTTTCAGGATGCTGGCCGTCGCCTCGGCCACGCCTTCAATCAGGCCGATGACATTGGTCTTGACGCCCAGGACATTGGCGAGGAAGAGCGGGAGGATGTTCAACATCATCTCGCTGGAAACGTCCATGAAGAAGCTGGTCAGGCTGACCGCCCAGATGTTGCGCGGCAGCGACCAGATGGATGGTCGCGGTTCTTTCGGGGTGTCGTCGGGCATATTCTTGCTCCTTCGATCAATGACCTTGTGGTCGGAGACCGCGCCGGCCGGCGCGGTCGCGCCGGGCTGTACTATAGCGCGAGAGATAGCCGGCGTCAAGCGACGCCGGGCGTCTTGGGGCGCGTGTGTGTAGCCTAGCCCCTTGTGGGCGTTTGGGCCTCCGGTCAGACGCGCACCAGGCGCCGGCTACCATGCGTCTGAAACTTGAAACGCACACCGGGGCGTCTTCTCTGGCCCTGGGCTGCTTTGGCAAGATTGCCCCTTTCATGCTAAACTAGCGCTATCCTATGGGGGAATGACTGCCTTGCCCGATCTCTATCCGCTCACCTTCGAGCCGGCGTTCCGCTCCTACATCTGGGGCGGGCGCAATCTGGAAGCCTGGGGCCGGCGGCTGCCGGCCGGGCCGGTCGCCGAAAGCTGGGAGATCAGCGGACACCCGGCCAGCCCCACCTGCGTCAAAGTCGGCCCCCTGGCCGGCCGGCCGCTGACCGAGCTGGTGGAGGAGCTGGGGCCGGCGCTGTTGGGCTGGCGCCATGCCGAGGCGCTGCGCCGGCGGCGTTTCCCCTTGCTGATCAAGCTCCTGGATGCCGCTCAGACCCTCAGCGTGCAGGTGCATCCCAATGACGCCTACGCCGCGGCCCACGAGGGCGGCGAATGGGGCAAGACCGAGATGTGGTACATCCTCAGCGCCGCGCCGGGTGCGCGCATCATCTATGGCCTGCGCGCCGGCGTCACGCCGCAACGCTTCCGCGCTGCCCTGGCCGCCGGCGATCTGGAATCGTGCTTGCACTATCTGCCGATCCGGGCCGACGACGCCATCTTCATCCCCGCCGGCGCGATCCACGCCCTCTTGGGCGACGCCATGGTCCTGGAAATTCAACAGACCTCCGACATCACCTATCGGGTGTATGACTGGAACCGGCCGGGCGCCGACGGCAAGCCGCGCCCGCTGCACATCGAGCCGGCGCTGGAAGTGATTGACTTCAGCCTGATCGAGCCGGCCGCCTGTGGGGCGGTCGCGACGGCGACGCCCGATGGCGTTGTGCGCCGGCGCCTGTGCGGCAACGCCCCTTTCCTGGTGGAGCGGATCGAGCTGCCGGCCGGCGCGCGCTGGGATGGCTGTTGCGACGGCTCGACCTTCGAGATTTGGGCGACCCTGGCCGGCGCCGGCCAACTCCTGTGGGCCGGCGGGGCGCAACCCCTGCCGGCGCTGCAATTGGCCTTGTTGCCGGCGGCCCTGGGCGCATTCCAGATGCAGGCCGACCGGCCGTCGGTCTTCTTGCGCGTTGGCCTGGCATGAACGCGCCGGCGCGCCGCAGAGGAGAGGGAAACCGCCATGCCTGACCATGCCTTCCGTCCCATCCTCCTGGCGCAGATTCGGCTGCTGCCCGGCCGGTTCCAAAAGCGCCTCGACGCTCAATTCCTTCTGAGGAGACGATTCATCTGATGCCTACCGTGAGCCTGGTTCGCACGCCCCCCGCTCCTAGCTTCGAGCAGGTCGAAATCGCCGTTCGCCAGGCCGTGGCGCTGGCCGGCGGGCTGCAAGAGATTGTCCGCCCCGGCCAACGGGTGCTGCTCAAACCCAATCTGGTTGCCTCGCCGGCCCATCCGCGCGCCGGCGCCTGCACCAGCCCCGAAGTCTGCCGGGCGCTGGCCGTCATGGTGCGCGAGCTGGGCGCGCATCCTCTGATTGCCGAATCGGCCGCCGTCGGCGTGGACACGGAAGCCGCGATCCAGTTCATGGGCTACGGCCGGCTGCGCGATGAGGGGTTCGAGGTGCTCGACCTGAAAACTGCCGCGCCGGCGACGTTGGCCCTGCCCGACGGCGAAGTGGTGCAGGAGATTCAGACCTGGGAGCCGGTCGTCTCGGCCGATGTCATCATCAGCGTCGCCGTGATGAAGACCCACGACCAGTGCGAAGTGACGTTGAGCCTGAAGAACCTGAAGGGCATCATCACCGACGCCGAAAAGCGCCGGCTGCACCGCCGCGATAGGCGTCCCCACCACTTCAATCTGGCTCAGGTCGGCCACGCCCAGACCGCGCTCAGCGGCCCGCCGGGTGATGTCCACTTCCGCGAGGTCGAAGCCCATCACGGCCGCGGCCACCGCGTCGGTGGCGACCAGGTCGCGGCCGGCCAGGACAAGATCCATCTCCAACGGGATGCCGCGCAGCGGCCCCAGCCCCTCCTGACACCAGATGCCGTCAATGACGCAGAAGGCCGGCTTGAAAGCCGCGGCCAGGTCGCATGTGCCGCCGGTGACGCCCAGGCGGTGCAGCAGGCGCTTGTCGGCGTCGGTGATGAGGCCCTTCAGGTTCTTCAGGCCCAGGGTCACTTCGCACTGGTCATGGGTCTTG
>CAIQJD010000959.1 GCA_903872005.1 uncultured bacterium
CAGGGTCGCGGCGCGGCCGGGCAGAAAGGGCGCGCCGGCCGCCGGCTGGTAGCTGACGTCGGGCAGGCCCAGGCGCTCGGCCAGAGTCTCGATGACGCCCTTCAGGTCGAAGAAGTCCAGGGATGCGCCGGCCGTCCCTTGCCACGAAGGCTCGGCGCGCGGGCCAGCCATGACGATGCCCAGGCGCATCGGTTGATCGGGCAACTGCTGGCCGGCGACCGGCAGGAAGACCGCGGCGATCTCGAACAGTTGCACCGGGCCGGCGGCGCGCTGGTTGACCGCCAGGGCGCGCAGCAGGCTGGCCTTGAGCGAGCGGCGCAGGTACTCGCCCTCGCTGCTCAATGGGTTCGCCACGCGCACATAGTCGGCCGGCGCCGGCGGCGGGCCGGCCGGATCGACGCGCCCCTCGGCCGCCAGATGGGTCAGCGAGTACGAGATGATCTCTTGCAGGCCGCAGCCGGCCAGGATGTCGCGCGCCTGCTCTTCGGCATCCATCTGCTCGTTGTGGCGTTGCGTCGGCAGCTCGTCGCGCATCAGCGCCGTCGGGATGCGGTCATAGCCGTAGACGCGGGCGATTTCCTCGTACACGTCGGCCGGGATTTCCACATCCAGGCGATGCTCCGGCGGTGTGGCCTGAATGGTCTCGCCTTCCAGGGTGCAGACGAAATCGAGCCGGCCGAGGATGTCCATGATCTGCGCCGCGCTCAGGCCGATGCCCAGGACGCGCGCCACATCGGAGACCGTCACCGAGACGGTGAGCCGGCGCTGCGGGACCGGGTAAGCGTCGGCCAGGCCGGCGGCGATCTCCCCGCCGGCCAGCTCGCGCATCAACTGCGCGGCGCGCCGCGCCGCCAGGACGGTGCGCGTGGCCGGGATGCCGCGCCCGAAGCGGATGGACGCTTCGCTGCTGAGGCGCAATGCCTGGGCCGTGCGCCGGTTGTTGATGAAGTCGAAGGTGGCCGCTTCCAGCAGCACGTCGCGGGTATCGGCGCCGATTTCGCTCTCCTGGCCGCCCATGATGCCGCCGACGGCCACCGGCCCGCCGCCATCGGTAATCAGCAGGGCGCTGCTGGTGAATGCCCGCGCCGCGCCGTCCAGCGTGGTCATGCGCTCGCCTTCGGCCGCCCGGCGCACGATGATCGCCGGCGGATAGGCCGCGCCGGCCGTGGGCCGCAGCCGGTGATAGTCGAAGGCGTGCAGGGGTTGGCCCCATTCCAGCATCACGTAGTTGGTGATGTCCACGATGTTGTTGATGGGGCGCATGCCGGCCAGGGTGAGCCGGCGCTGCATCCACTGCGGCGAGGGCGCAATGGTCACGCCCTTGATGAGCGCGGCCGAATAGCGATTGCACAGGTCGGGGTCGGCGATCTCGATGCGGATTTGGCCGGCGATGGGCGCGCCGGTCGCGTCCATCTGCGGGTCGGGGATGCGCGCCGGCTTGCCGGTCAGGGCCGCCACTTCGCGGGCGATGCCGATGATCGAGAAACAGCGCGACAGGTTGGGCGTCAGGTCAATGTCCAGCACCGCGTCGCCCAGGTAGTCGGCCAGGGGCCGGCCGGTCGGCGCGTCGGCCGGCAGGAGGATGATCCCCTCGTGCTCGTCCGACAGGCCCAGCTCGCGTTCGGAGCAGACCATGCCGGCCGAGGCGATGCCGCGGATCTTGCCCGGCTTGAGGGTGATCATCTGGCGCGTCTCGGAATGGCCGTCAATCAGCCGCGCGCCGGTCAGGGCCAGGGCTACCTTGATGCCTGTGTCGCCGATCTTGATATTGGGCGCGCCGGTGACGACGGTGATCGGCGCGGCCGCGCCGTAGGCTACCGTGACCAGGGTCAGCCGGTCGGCGTTGGGGTGCTGCTCCACGTTGAG
>CAIQJD010000960.1 GCA_903872005.1 uncultured bacterium
GTGCAGGGCGTCGTCGTGGCCCTAAGCGAGACATCGCCGGTGGCGCAGACGCGCTATCTTTCGGCGCTGATGGATGAGACGCCGGCGCTCTCGCCGGCGCAAGTGGCTCTGGCGCGCTGGATGTGCGGCTACTACCTGACGCCGCTTTTCAGCGCGCTACAGCCGATGCTCCCGCCAGGGCTGGAGCAACGGTCGCGCCTGGTCGTGACGTGGCGATGGGAAGGGGCGTTGCCGCCGGATCTGCCGGCCGAGGCGGCTCAGGTGGCTGCGCTGCTGCAGGAGAAGCGCACGCTGCGCTCAGATCAGTTCGAGCGTTATTTCCCGCCGGCCATTTGGCGCAAGGCGCTGGATCAACTCACCGTGCGCGGCTTCATCAGCGCCGTGACTCAGTTGACCGCGCCCAGCGTGCGTATCCAGATGGAGCAGTTGGCGCGCCGGCAGGACATCGGAGAGCCGCGCGCCGCGCTTCTGGCTTCGGGTTTGGGGCGCACGACGAAGGAGTCCGATCTGTTGGGCGCACTGTTGGAGAGCGCCGGCGGTTCCGTGCCAGTCGAGACGACCCACACCCCGCAAGCGCGCAGCCTGGATGGGCGCGGCCTAGCGCGCTTTGACAAAGAGGCTCGCCGGCTCTACCTCGCCGCGCCACGTCCCGATGCGGAGGCGGCCCTCTTGGGGCTGCGCCGGCTGGACAAATACCTGCCCGTGCTAGAATTCTTGCGGGCCGAAAGCGCGCCGGTATGGGTAGGCGCGATCTATGCCGAGGCCGGCGCGGACGCTGCGCTGCTGCGCGATCTGGCCGAGGCCGGCCTGGTCGCTCTGTTGCGCCAGGAGCGGGTGCGCGATCCCCTGGCCGGCCTGGTCGTCGCGCCGGATCAGCCCATGCGCTTCACGCCGGACCAAGCGCGCGCCTGGCAACTCCTGGAGCCGGCGTTGGCAGCCGGCCAGCCCAGCCAGGCGTTCTTGTTGCACGGCGTGACCGGCAGCGGCAAGACGGAAATCTACCTGCAAGCGTTAGAGCGCGTCTTGAGCGCCGGCCGGCAGGCTATCGTCCTGGTGCCGGAGATCGCCCTGACGCCCCAAACGGTGCGCCGCTTCGCGGCGCGCTTCCCCGGCCGTATCACCACGATGCATAGCCAGCTCTCAGAAGGCGAGCGTTATGACCAGTGGCGACGCATGCGCGCCGGTCAGGCCGACATTGTCATCGGGCCGCGCTCGGCCGTCTTCGCCCCCATGCCGCGCCTGGGTCTGATTGTCGTGGATGAAGAGCACGAAGAGGCCTACAAGTCCCAGAAGATGCCGACCTACCACGCCCGCGAAGTGGCTGTCGAGCGCGCCCGGTTGGAAGGCTGTCCCATCATCCTCGGCTCGGCGACGCCTGATCTGGAAACTTACTACCAGACGGTTCAGGGACGCTATCGCCTGCTGGAGCTGCCCAATCGGGTGATGGGCCATCAGCGCCAGATTGAAGAGCAGTGCCGCCGGCTGGAGCTACTGCCACGCGCCGCCGTGCGTCTTTTGGGCGAGGAGTATGGCGATGCCTGCTTCCTCGATCTGCCGAAGGTGGAGCTGGTGGACTTGCGGGCCGAGCTGCGCGCCGGCAATCGCAGCATGTTCAGCCGGGCCTTGCAACGCGAGCTGAAGCGCGTCCTGGATGCCGGCGAGCAAGCGATCCTGTTCCTGAACCGACGCGGCCTGGCGACCAACGTCTCGTGTCGCGACTGCGGCTACGTGGTTGCCTGCCCGCGCTGCGATGTCCCGATGACGTATCACGGCGCGACGACCTCGCTGGTCTGTCATCACTGCAACCAGCGTCAGCCTTCGCCGGCGGTTTGCCCCCAGTGCGGCGGCCGGCGCATCCGCTACTTGGGCAGCGGGACGGAGCAGGTGGAAGAGGCCATTCGCCAGCATTTCCCGACAGCGCGCTCCTTGCGCTGGGATCGCGATACGACCACGGCCAAGGGCGCGCACGAAGAGGTGATGACGGCCTTTGCGGCGCGTCAGGCTGACATCCTCGTCGGGACGCAGATGATCGCCAAGGGGTTGGATTTGCCGCTGGTGACGTTAGTGGGGGTGGTGTTGGCTGACACCGGCCTCTATCTGCCGGATTTCCGCGCCGCCGAACGCTCGTTCCAGTTGATGGCGCAGGTGGCCGGCCGCGCCGGCCGCAGCGCGCTGGGCGGCCGCGTCATCATCCAGACCTACACGCCGGAGCATTATGCGCTGCGGGCGGCCGCGGAGCATGACTTCGCCGGCTTCTACGCGGAAGAGCTGCGCCGGCGGCGCGAGCTGGGCTATCCGCCATTTAGCCGGTTGGCGCGCCTAGTCTATACGCATAAGGACGCCGGCCGCGCCGCGGCCGAAGCGGAGAAGCTGGCGGAGCGGCTACGGCGCTACCTGGCGCAGGCGCGGCAACGGGAGGTCAGTCTGGCCGGCCCGGCGCCCTGCTTCTTCGCCCGGTTGCGCGAGCAATTCCGCTGGCAGATCATCGTGCGCGGCGCAGACCCGGCCGAGACGCTGGCGCGCTTCGCGTTGCCGGCCGGCTGGCGTTTGGATGTGGACCCGGCCGCGCTGTTGTAGGTGCGCTTGGGGTTAGACGCCACAAGGGCCATCCATATTCTTGGACCGGGCGCAGCGAGTGCCACGCTCTATATCTAGCGCGTGATGGGGATGGTCGTTTCGCTCCGTGCCGGCTGTGTCGCTCTTTTCCGACCAAGCAGGCCGGCCAGACCGCCGGCAGTCAACGCCCCACCCAGGAACAAGATCGGCCAGCGCAGCACGAAGACCAGGTTATAGCCATCTTGGACGTGCGTCGGACCGGCCCAAATTGGGACGCTGAGGATCAGCGCGCCGGCCAGCATGGCCGCCAGGGCTGCGGCTGGCCCGCCCGACGCGCCGCCGGCCGGCCCCTGTAGCCGCATTTGTTTCCACACCGGGGGCAGTCGCAGCAGCAAGAAGACGACCAGGGTGAAGGCCGTCAGGTAGACGCGCATGTTGTTGGGGGCAGACTTGCCGCGCAGGGTCTCGGACGCGATCATCTGCGCGCCGGCGAAGGCCAGGCCGACGACGAGGACGCCCAGCGCCCAGATGAAAGCGCCGCGCCGGCCGCGAATCAGCGCCACCGTGGCCCACAGGCCGATCAGCGAGGCGATGATGGTGACGACCGACGCGAGCCGGTAGAGCCACTGCACGGGGATGATGGCGGAGAAGCTGGGGTACTTCTCGACGAACCAGGCGACGCAGGTAGTGCCGGCGCCGCCCAACAGCATGATCGCTGAGGTGAGCGCCATCAAGACGATGGCGACGACGCGCAGGAACTTGCCGAGA
>CAIQJD010000961.1 GCA_903872005.1 uncultured bacterium
ACGGCCGCCGCCGGCCGCTGATCGCCCAAGTCCCGCAAGCGCCCTTCCAGCGCCGCCGCTTCCTGCGCCGCGCCGGCCAATCCGGCCATCTCCGCTTCCAGCGTCGCCAGCCGGCCGGCGCTCTCCTCGCGCGCCGCCGCCCGCCGGCGCCGTTGCGCTTCCAGATCCGCCAGGCCGGCGTATGCGGTCGCCGCCTCATTCGCCAGCGCCAGCGCCGCATCGGCCCTGCGCCGCTGCTGCTCCAGTTCGCCGGCGCGCGCCTCATCGGCGCTGATCTGCTGATCGAAAAACGCCGTCAGGCTCACCCCTTCCGCCATGTTGCGGCACGCTTCATTCAAGAATGGGCACAGCCCGCCGGCCACGGCCTTGCGCGACCGGCGCGCCTGCTCCACCTCCGCTTTGGCGCTCCCCAGCGCCGCCAGTAGCCGATCCAGCTCCGCCTTCAGCGCCGGCCGGCGTTCCGCCTCCGCGCGTCGCCCGGCAACCTGCTGCATGCGGGCATCCAATGCCGCCATCTCGCTATCCAGCGCCGCCAACGCATCCCGTTCCCGGCCGGCGCTCTCCTGCCGCGCCGTCAACCGGCCGACCCGCCCTTTGGCCTCATCCAGGGCGCGTTCCAGTTCCTCTTGCTGGCGCACCAGCGGCGTCAGCGCTTCCAGGCGTTGCTCCGCGCCGGCAATCTCCATGAGCCGGCCGCGCGCCGTCGCCAGCCGTTGCGTCGTCGCATCCAGCTTGCGCTGCGCGCCATGCCGCTCCGTCTGCAGAGCTTCGCGCGCCCGACGCTGCTCCTCCAACCCTTGCAACGCCTTCTGCGCCGCCAGATAGGCGCGCTGCCCCGGCGCGGCCCGCTCCAGATCGGCCGCCGCCTGCTGCGCCAGCTTGAGTCGGGCATGGCTCTCATCCAGCCGGCGTCGCGCCCCGCGTCCCTGCTCCTCCAACAAGCCAAGCTGCCGGCTCAGATCATTCAGCCGCGCCTCCTGGCCCGCCAGCGCCTCCAGCCTGGCCCGATCCCCCGCCAGTTGGCTCTCCAGACCGGCCCGCCGCGCCTCATCCGTCTGCGTCTGCCCCTCCAACTGCGCCAGTTCGGCTTCCAGCGCCGGCCGGCGCTCCACCCGTGTCTCCAACCCTTTCAGGTTTACCTCGGCGGCGGCGATCTGATCCTTAAACAGTCGCTCCGTCGCCAGCAGCTCATCTTTGGCCGCCTTGTACTCATCCACCCGCAACAGCCGGTCGAACTTGCTGTGCCGCTCCGGCTTCCCTTCCAGGAAGACCGCCGCCAGCAACCCCTGCGGCACGCCGATGGCGTCGCTGAACAGCGAAGGGAGGTCCGCATCCGCCGGCGCGCCCAATCGCTTGCATAGCCAGGCTTGCGTATCCGCCTTCCCCTCGGCCAGCTTCAGCCCCACTTCCGGGTCATGGACGAAGTAGCTCGCGCCGGCGCCGAAACGCCGCTCCACTTCATACTCCCGCTCATCATCGGCAATGAAAGCGACCGCGATGCTGCCAACGCGCGCGCCGGCCCGCAAGAACTCCTGCGCGGGCAGCGGCGAATACCCGAACAGGGCGAAGCCGATCGCCTCCAACAGCGTACTCTTGCCGGCCCCGTTCTCGCCGCAGATCGCATTGGTGCCGGCCGCAAACTCCACGACGGCATCCTCATAGCTCTTGATATTATGCAGCTCAATGCGTGTGATTTGCATGCCCACCCTGCCCCATGCCCGTGATGCGCTGCCGGCCGGCCCGCAGATGCTCGATGATCGCCGCCGGATCAGCCTTCTCCAACGCCATGCGCTTCGCTTCCAGCGCCAGGTCGGCCCACGCCTCGGCCGCGTCGCGATAGCGCCCATCCCCGCGGATCTGATCGGTCATGATGCGCCGCTCCAGCTCCGGCCGGCTCAATTCGACCTCGCCGCCGGCCACCTCATAATCCGCCGGCGTCGCCATCACATTCACCCGCACGTGCAGCGCGTGCAGCGCCTCGCCCGCCATCTGCTCCAACTGCCGCGCATCCAGCGCCTCGCGCGGGAACTGCAAGACGCCGTGCAGCATAACCTCCACCATCGGTTGCCCATCTTCGCCGGCCGGCGCGCCGCGCGCTGCCGCCTGCTGCTTCGCCGCCTCCGCTGCCAAAAGCCGCTCGACTCCCGCCTGCAGCGCCGCCGGCGTATCAAACCCCGTCGTCGCCAGCGCCAGCCGCAAGAACGGCCGCGTCCAATACGCGCGATGCTCGGCGCGGATGGCCGGCTCGCGCCCCGTCTCCACATCCACCAGATAGCCCCCGCCTCGGTACGCCGTCTCCGCCACATTCACCGGCTCCAAAGAGCCAGGATTGTAGATCCAGCCATCCCGCTCGAACGGCTTGTGAATATGCCCCATCGCCAGGTATTGCACGTGCGGACGCAGCGCCGCGATATCAGTCGCCGTGACGTTGGCGGCGAAATTGGGCAGCACGCCCTCCAGCCCGGCGTGCATGATGAGGATCGTGAAGGGCGCCGGCTCCGCCTGTTCCCCCAGATAGGTCGCCACATCCGCCGTCATCCGCGGCAACGTCGCGCCATAGAAAGCGATGCCGTAGAGCCGCGCCGGCCCCACATCCACGTAAGCCCCCTTGCCGCTGGCCGGCTCGTGCGGGCGCATCGCCAACACCCCATCCGATGCGTAGCGCGGCGACAACAGCGCCAACAGGCCGCGCGCCGCCAGATAGTCCAGCCAGGAATCGCGGCTGTTCTGCATCGGCCGCTCGTGATTGCCCATCACCGCGACGACCGGCTTGCCGGCCGCCCGCAGCCGCTCCAGCTCCCGCTCGGCGTGATGCAGCGTGCGCGGCTGCACCGTGCGCTGGTGAAACAAATCGCCGGCGATGATGACGAAATCCACGTCCTCGCGCAGCGCATCCTCGGCGGCGCGCTGAAACGTGCGCGAGAAGTCGGCCGCCCGCTGTGGGACATGATACTGCTCGAAGCCCAGGTGCAAATCGGCCAGGTGCATGAATCGGATATGCAAAGTACGGCTCCTTGAGGTTGTCTGGCGCGCATCGGGGCTAATCTTAACCGAAATGAGGCGCTCCGGCAAACCGGCCGGAAACACGATGCTCACCCACTGGTAGGTACATAGGGCGTCACCGCGTCCACCAACCGCACCACCTGCCCCTTCACGTCGCCGCTCCAATCGCCGGCCGGCCCCACACACCCCGGGCAGCCGGTCGCGCAGCCGCACGCCCGCGCCACATCGCCGGCCGCTCCCAGCAGCACCCCCGGCCCCAGCTCGAACAATGCCTGGCTGAACCCCAGGCCGGCCGGCGCGCGATCATAAAAATACAACGTCGGCCGACCCTCCTCGCCGCTATCCTTGCTTGCCACCCCCAGATCGCGCGGGTCGCACATCAAGAACAGCGGGGCCACATGCCGCGCCGCGTGCGCCAGGCCGGCCAGCGTGCTCCGCAACTGGCGCGCCCCTTCCGTCAGCCGGTGGCAACGCGGACACAGGGTAATGAGGTTTTCCAACATATTGGCGCTCAGATAGGCGCTGTTGCCCTCCGGCCGATAGCCGAAGTCGCGGAACGGCCGCAGGTGATGCACCTCATGTTGCCGGCCGGCCTCCTCCGCCGCGCCGCAGTGCCGGCAGCGCCGGCCATCGCGCTCGCGCGCCAGGCGGCGTTGCTCCGCCCAGTTCGGCCCATAGTCTCGCAGCGGCTCGCCGCGCCACGCGTCCACCTCGCGCAGATGCGCGATCACCTCTTCTGGAAAGGTCAGCCAGAACGCCGACGTTGGCATACTCTGCTCCGGCAGATCAATCGCACCGCGCCCCAGGATTTCGTGCGTGAAGAGCTTGATCTTCTTGTAGCCGGTGGCCTTACTCCGCACCGTCGCCGGCCCGTGCCCCTTGTCCAGGCAGCCATCCTTGCCGCGCCCCAACACGCCGTCAACCTCAATCTCGCTGGTCGCGCTCGCCTCCGTGTAGTAGTCCATCTCCGCCGGCCGCACGCTGGCGATCCCCTGCTCCCAATCCAGCGCATCCACCAGATACGACTGACTCTCGTGCATGTAGACCGCCTGTGGATGCAGCAACAACGGGACGCTGAACCGATCCAACTGCCCGATGACGCGCGTCGCGCCATCGTCGCCGGCTTCCTGAATCACGAACGTATCCGCGCCAGCCGCCCGCAGCGACACCCCCTCCGCCGGATACGCCTCGCTCATCCAATGCCACCGGCCGGCCGACTGCCGCACCGTCCCCTCTTCCGCCAGGACTTCCAGCACATCCTGCGTGGCGTCGAACCCGCCCAACTGCTCCGCCGCGCCAAAGGGCAGCTCAAAAGTCGCGCACTTCAAGTGCGCCAGGGCAATCGCCAGGTTGTCCGGCGCTGCCAGAGCGCGTTCCGGCGAGCGCCCGAAGAAGTAGTCCGGGTGCTGCACCATATACTGATCCAGCGGCGATGCGCCGGCGACATACACCGCCGCCGAAGCCTCAGCCCGCCGGCCGGCGCGCCCGGCCTGCTGCCATGCGCTGGCGATGCTCCCCGGATAGCCGCACAACACCGCCGCCGACAATTGCCCGATGTCAATGCCCAGCTCCAGCGCATTCGTCGCCACCACCCCACGCACGTCCCCCTCGCGCAGCCCGCGCTCGATGGCCCGTCGCTCCGCCGGCAGATACCCGCCTCGATAACCGCGCACCTCCTCCGGTCGGAAACCGTTCTGCGGCGCGGCCTGGCGCAGATACGTCAGCAGCACCTCCGTCGCCACGCGCGAGCGCGCGAAGACGATGGTCT
>CAIQJD010000962.1 GCA_903872005.1 uncultured bacterium
ATGGGGCCGGCAGCGTGGGGTTCGGCATCGGCGCCGGCCGGCTCCTCTTCGTGCGGATCGTGCCGCCGGCCCAGCGCACCTCGTATCTGGCGCTCTACTATGCCTGGATGGGGTTGCTCGGCGGGATTGCGCCGCTGGTCGCCGGCCGGGTGCTGGATGTGCGCGCCGGCTGGTCGGGGCATTGGGGATTCATCGCGCTGGACGCGTATACGTCGCTCTTTGTGGCCGGCGCGGCGCTATATGCATTGAGCCTGGCGCTCTTTGCGCGCGCCCCGGCCGACGCCGGCGCGCCGCGCCGGTAAGCGGCGCGCGCAGGGCCAGGCTGCCCCGCGCGCGGCTATCTCGATCAGGGCCGGCGCAACACGCCGGCCAACACCATATCCACCAGACGCTGGATCCAATCCTGGGAGATGGTCGCGCCGATGAGCTGGCGGGTGCTGCACGCGCCGGCCAACATGAGCGCCGCCAATTCGGTATCAGCCTCCGCGCATAGCTCGCCGCGCGCCCGTGCCCCATTCAGGATCTCGCAGAACGCCTGATGCCGCGGGGTCAGCAAGTATTTGCGGAACGCCGTCCACAATTCGGGGGTCTGGTACTCTTCGGCGAGCATCGCGCCCATCAGCGCCATGCTGTGGGGTTGCGCCAGCGCGTGACGGAAGAGATCTATCTCGGCGATCAGGTCGGCGCGCGTGTCTCCAACCCTGGCCGGCCGGCGGACATCGCCGTTGGCCGCCAGGGCCGCCAGCGCCATCTCGATCTTGCTCGACCAGCGCCGGTAGATCGTGGGCTTGGTCACGCCGGCCTCGGCCGCCACCATATCCATGGACATCCGCACGTACCCGTTCTGCGCCATCAACCGGAAGGTCGCCGCGAGGATACGCCGATCCACTTCCGGCTCGCGCGGCCGGCCGGGGCTGCGCGCCGCAGGAGCCGCCCCCGCCTGCTCGTCCACACCATTCGCGATAGCCAAACTTGCCAACATCTGTCACTCCTCCATACTTCTCTCCGTGCGCTCGGCTCGGCCGGCCGCGACGTTGGCGTCACAGACCTGTCATTGACGAAATGGAGCGCCTCTCGAACCCAGCCAATCGTCATGGCTGGCTCCCCCATCCGTTATGAAAGAACGGCCGCGATCACCGACCGCCTCTCTTGATTCGCATGATAATAGATTACACTAATACATATTTACAGTACTTTAATGGCTTTTATAATGACAAACCAACTTTGTGGAGTAACTATACGCATAATAGTCGGCTTAGTAATACATAGAGAAATCATACCACTATTGGATAACTATTGCAAATACGGGACAGTCGAGTAACAGTTCAGCGTGGGATGCAGAGGGCGTGGAGGCTAACGGGGGACGCGCGGCGCCGGCCGGCGCGGGCCGGCAAGGAGGCGCGCCGCCAAATCGCGCTTCTCTGAAGCGTGATCGTGGACTACCGCGCCGCTAACCCGCCGGCCGCGCTGAAGCGCTCGAACTCGGCGATATCGGCAAAGACCCGCCGCGAAAAGCATTGCACGACCCAGTTATGCCGCAGCGGCGAGATGGCGAAGACGGCCTGGCCGGCCGCGAACCCCTTCCACATCTCCAGGGCCGTGCCCATGCTCGCCTCGGGCACATAGGCGACGACCACATCGCAGCGGCCGGCCTCTTCCATCAGCGCCAGCAGCGTCTCGCGCGCCTGCGCCGGCCCATAGGTCACGCTGTCGGGGTAGATTTCCCACGGGCAGACGATGACGCTTTGCGGGTAGTCGCGGCGCAGGATCG
>CAIQJD010000963.1 GCA_903872005.1 uncultured bacterium
AATGTGCGACGCGGCGCGAGACTGCGTCAAGTGAGAGTGCACATATGAAATGGAAGCTGTCCTTGATTGCTACTTTGCTGGCGCTGGCCTGTTGCCTGGGAAGTGTGCCGGCCCTGGCGCAAGATGCCTTGCCCGACGAGCCGAACGCGCCCCAGGCCGCCCCGGCCGAGCCGGAGCTTCTCACCGATAGCGCCGTGCGGCTGGATGTGGACGCGCCGGCCGGCGATGTCTCGACGGCCAAAGCCGGCGTCACGCGGCCGGGCATCTACATCCTCGGCGACCAGAAAGACCGTCGCTATTACCCGCCCATCCTCCCCACGCAGTACCCCGGCACGATTGCCGGCGGCCACATCTGGCTCAACTGGAAACTCTTGGAGCCGACCGAAGGGACGATCCAGTGGAGCATCATCGAGGGATTCATCGGCAATTTGCAGCGCGAAGGCAAGGCCGCGGCCCTCTCGTTCAGCATCATGGAAGAAGCCGTAGCCATCCCCGACTGGGTCTTCACTGCCGGCGCCAAGACCTTCGTTTGCACCAGCAGCCGTTCCATCACCATCCCCAAGTACTGGGATGAGCGCGTCCTGTGGCCCAAGCTGGAGAGCTTCGTGCGCCGCATCGCCGAACGCTACGACCACGACGCGCGCGTCGAATGGATTCAGCTTGGTTCCGGTATCTATGGCGAGACGCAGCCCTCCATCGCCGCACACGATGCCTGCGTGTCCGATCAGATCAAGCGCGACTTCCCGGCCGGCACAGACCCCAGCGGCGTCTGGATCAGCACGGTCAACGCCATCGTGGACATCTACGCTCGCCAGTTCGACCATAAGGCGGTCATGGTACAGTTCGCCCCCACCTTCCTGGGCGCTTCTGAGCGCAAGTACATCACCGATCATGCTGCCTCCGTGGGCGTGGGCCTCAAGCACAATGGCTTGCGGGTGGACGATCAATGGGCCGTGGTCCTGCCGCCCAGCTCCAGCGCCGGCACCGGCGCGTGGGACCCCTTCTTCGCCCATTGGCCCCGGGTCGCGACCGCCTGGGAGACCTACCGCACCGTCTCCGGCTATCTGACCAATGACACCCTGGAATACTGGGGTCTGCTCAATGGCCTGAACAAGCACCCCGACTATTTCGCCCTGCAATCCAACCTGATTACCGATACCGGCGACAAGGACTTCTTGCGCTTCGTCAACCAGCACAGTGGCGTGACCTTGCAAAACACGCCCAGCGTGTGGGTGGCTCTGCGCGAGACGGAACAGCCGGCCAGCACGAACCCCCAGCGCGGCAACTTCGGCTTCTGGCTGACCCAGGACGATGGCATCGCCGGCGGGCGTAGCGTAGCGGCCTGGAACATCAGCACGTACAAGTACGGCCGCTACACCCGGCGCACCGATTTTCGCAACGGCAATCCCTATATGTACTTCAACGTGGATGATGGCTACCTGTACGGCAGTACGGGCGCGGTCACCATCCGCGTGATCTATCTCGATCAGGGGACGGGGACGTGGGATTTACAGTACGACAACGGCCCCGACAACTACCACAGCGCCGGCGTCGTCCGCAAGACCGGCACCAGTCGTTGGCTGACCAAAGAGTTCACCCTGACCGACGCCCGCTTCGTCAACAGCCAGGCCGGCGCGGACTTCCGCTTGAGCAGCCAGAGCGATGATGATGACTACTTCCACTTCGTGCAGGTGATCCGCGGCGGCTCGGCCCCGGTCGTCACCCCGACGCGCACGCCGACTACGGCCGGCCCGACGCCGACCCCGACCCGCACCGTCGCCGGCGCGACCGCCACGCCGACGCGCACCTCCACCTCCACGACCGCCGCGGCCACGGCGACCCGCACGCCCACACCGGTCACTGGCGGGACGACCGTGACGGTGGTCTTGCAGCAGAACGTCAACGGCTACGCCGGCGCGCAAGACACGCCCATTGACTACTATCATCAGACCACCAACTACGGCGACAAGATCACCATGTCGGTGCACTACAGTTATATGGAAGTCGTCGCCTCACTGCTGCGCTTCGAGCTGAGCCAACTGCCGCGCAACGCGGTGGTGGAATCGGCCAGGCTGGCGCTCTATACCACCTATCGCAGCGACCCCCCCGACGAAATCATGGCGATGGCCTACCGGATGCGCCGGCCGTGGGCCGCCGGCGAAGCGACCTGGCTGCAAGCGTCGAACAATCAACCCTGGGCAACCGCCGGCGCGAATGACCCGTCGGTAGATCGCTACGCCGACTACATGGACTATCAGATCTTCAAAGCGACCGGCGCCTGGTACGAATTCGACATCAAGAGCGCCGTCCAGGACTGGATCACCCAGCCTTCGACCAACTTCGGCGTCGCCATCAAGGGCTACGTGAGTCGCTCCGTGTTGTTCAGCGTGGCCGCTTCGGACTACAGCATGCCGGCCTACCGGCCCAAGCTGACCATCACCTATCGCCTCGGGACCAGCCCATCGCCCACCCTGGCGGCCACCCAGACCGCTACGCCGCGCCCCACCGCCACGCCCACGCCCGGCGGCCAGATCATCACGCGCTACTATCAGCACAACGCGTATGACACCTACCTCAACGGCGTCAGCCCGGCCCAGAACAACAGCAATGCCATCAACCTGGCGGTGCGCGTGGCCCTGGCCGAGAATACGATGGCTTCCCTGGTACAGTTCAATGTGACGGATATTCCCAGCAACGCCGTCGTCACCAGCGCCGCGCTGGAGCTGTATACGTACAATCGCAGCAATACCAGCTACGTCTGGGTAGAAACCTACAAGATGCTGGCTCCCTGGAACGTCTCCCAGGCGAACTGGAACTACGCCTATAGCGGCCAGAGCTGGGAAGAGCCGGGCGCGGCCGGCGCCAACGACCGGGCGCAGCGCTACAGCGACCGCAAGGCCGTCGAGGTGCTCAACGCCTGGTATCGTTTCAATGTCCTCAATATGGTGCAGGACTGGGTGCGGACGCCGGCGCAGAACTATGGCGTGATGGTCTGGGCCACCGGCGAGACCTACACGCAGTATGACTTCGTCTCGTCGGACAACGCGCAGTATGCCAGCCAACACCCGAAATTGATCGTCTCCTACTGGGTTCCCAGTGGGACGCAGCCGACGCCGACGCGCACGAGCAGCGCGCCGGCCGCCACAGCCACCCGCACGCCGACCGGCGTCGCCGCGACGTCCACCCGCACGCCGACCGGCGTCGCCGCGACGTCCACCCGCACGCCCACCGGCGCCGCCGCCACAGCCACCCCCACGCGCACCGCGACCAGCGGCGCGGCCAATCCGACGGCGACCGCCACGCCGGCCGGCGCGGGGGCGAACACGCTGATCCTGCAACAGGGCGCCGCCGGCTATACCGGCGCCAGCGATGCGTTCCTCAACGGCTGGTCGCCCGACACGAACGCCGGCGCGACCGCCTATCTGGCGATCCGCTCCGATGACTGGATGGCGACCCTGCTGCGCTTCGATCTCAGCAGTCTGCCGGCCAACGCCCAGATTACCCGGGCGACCCTGAACGTCTATGGCAACTATCACAGCAACGCCTACGGGCTGAACATCTCGTCCTACCGGCTGCGGCGCGCCTGGAATCCCACCCAGGCGACCTGGAACAAAGCGACTTCGACGGTCAACTGGGGCGTGGCCGGCGCCAACGATACCGCCGCAGACCGTGACGCCGCCAGCTCCACCACGCAGTGGTTCCTGAATACGCCGGCCTGGTACAGCTTTGATGTGACCGACATGGCGCGCGCCTGGGCTGCCGCGCCGGCCGAGAACTATGGCGTGGCCCTGAAGGGCGCGCTCGGCGGGGCCGGCACGGAGTTCCGCGTCGCCTCGGCCGAGTACTTCGACGTCACCCTGCGCCCCAAGCTGGTGCTGGAATATAATACCGGCGGCGCGCCGGCCGCCACGCCGACGGCCACAACCGTCCCGGCGACGCCCACGCGCACGCCGACCGCGACGGCCACCCTGGCGCCGCCCACGTCTACCGCCACGCCGACGGCGACGCGGACTGTGCCGCCGGCCGCCACCGCGACGGCCACCCAACCGGCCGCCCCAACGGCGACCGCGACGGCAACGCCGACGGCGACCGACATCCCGCCGGCCACGCCCACCGCCACGCCGGCCAATGTTTCCCAGACGCTCACGTTGCAGCAGGGGCGCGAGGGCTACGCCGGCGCGACGGACGCCACCATAGATGGCTGGAATCCCACGGCCAACTTCGGGACGGCGGCCATGTTGACCATCCGCTCCGACGACTGGAAGACCAGTCTGTTGCGCTTTGACGTCTCGGCCATCCCGACCAACGCCCAGGTGAAGCGGGCGACGCTGCGGGTCTATGTGTCGTATCGCTCGAAGACCTACGACATGACGCTCAAGTCGGTGCGCCTGCTGCGCGATTGGGTCGAGGGCGAAGTGAACTGGAATCAGGCCGCCGCCGGCGCTCCCTGGGGCGTCCCGGGGGTGAAATGCACCGTGACCGACCAGGCGCCGCCGGCCAGCGACAGCAAGCTGCTGAACAATGTCAAGATGTGGGTCGAACTGGATGTGACCGGCATGGCGCAGCTCTGGGTCAGCGACCCGGCCAGCAACAAAGGCATGCTGCTGGATGGCGATGCGGCCGCCGGCGTGGAGTATCAGGTCTATTCGTCGGGCTTCTGGGATCTCACCACGCGGCCGCAGTTGGTGCTGGAATACCAGTACTGAGGCTATCACTTGCGCGGGACAGTGCGCGTTAGAAAGCGCAGCGCCTTGGGGGACGAGGCCGCTGCGCTTTCTCGCGCCGGGGGCCATCCACAAATGGGGGCGCGAATAACCGAATGAGCGGTCAAAACGGGGTATTCGTGGCCTTTCGTGGACGGCAGGTGTTCTCGCGTGACAAGCTCGGCGCGCTGGTGTATACTGCGGTCACGACTCTGCTCTGGATGGATGGGCGAACGATGAACGCGACGATCCTGGTGGTGGATGATGAGAGACGGCTGCGCGACATGGTGCGGGCCTACCTGGAACAAGAAGGCTTTCGCATCGTGACGGCCGGCGACGGCCAGGAAGCCCTCTTCGTGGCGCGCCACGAGAAGCCGGACCTGATCCTGCTCGACGTGATGATGCCGACGCTGGACGGCTACGGCTTCATGCGCGCCTACGCCAAAGAGAGCGACGTCCCCATCATCTTGTTGACCGCCAGACTGGAAGAGAAGGACAAGGTCCTGGGCCTGGAGCTGGGCGCGGACGACTACGTCGTGAAGCCCTTCAGCCCCAAGGAGGTGGTGGCGCGCGTCCGTGCTGTCCTCCGCGGGTCCGAGGCGC
>CAIQJD010000964.1 GCA_903872005.1 uncultured bacterium
TGCAAAGGTATTCAGACTCACGAGTGCGTAATGGTTCTGCCGAAAGAGTTCGAGGGCGATCTTCCTGAACCTGGGCCGTATACCTGGTGGGTTGAGATTGTGAACGAAAGCAATGGTCCTCGCACGAAGTCAGCCGAAGGGTGGTTCCAATGGTGTTCAGTGGAAACTGACAGGATGACTGAATGGGAAGAGCCTCTGCCCGACTTATGGAGTTGTGGCTAATCGAACTGACGGTTATTGAGAGGGCGTGCCAAGTGATGAATGTGAAGGTTTATACGATCTAGCGGGATGGGGAGCAGTCACCGGCGCTCGGAATAGCAAGTTTGGAAAGTCAGCGCAAGGCCCAGCGATTCCGGCAAATCTCTCGGTGATGGGTGAGACTATTGCTTCAATCTGAGCCGGCTGATGACTTCTTCGAAAGCAGAACCGCGCTCGCCGGCAGCGACCCTCTGCCGTTGTCGCGCCAGCCGCTGGCGCAGCGACTTTCTGACCGTGAGGTCGGCGTCAGGGTCGCCCAACAACTCGAACAGCTTGTGCTCAACAGAAGACTCGATCAGTTCGCGCAGTTTGTCTGGCGTCATCTGCATTACCGTTGCGGACATACGCCTGTCTCCTCGAAGTGTTCATAGTCATAGCCAGATTATACTCGCAAGATGGGCCTTGCGTCAGATCATTTCAGCTACCGGGTGTGTTTCAAGTTCTGGGCAATAAACGTAGCATCGCCCCTTGTGGGCGTCTGGGGGTTCGGACGGCCACAAGGGCATCATTCATAGGTTAAGCATTTTCTTATCTTGTCAAACGCCGAAAACACGCCGGAATAGCCTTCAAGATGCAACAAATCCGTTCTTATGTAAACGCACAGCACACTACTTGTTGCCTGAACGGCTATTCAGGGGCATTTTTGCCTTCAGATGGTCTACTCTGAGGATTGAGAGAACCAGAGTATCACCGAAATCCAGCCTTGACAAGCCCGACAATTCGTTAACCTATGAGCAATGCCACAAGGGCCGCCCGTACAGACATCCTAATGCCGGCGCTCAGGGGCGCAGAGCTTCAAGCAGTTCGCTTCGCGCCCTGGGCCAGTCCGTCGGCCAGGGCGCTGATTTCCTCGCGCATGGTCAGCTTCGCCAGCCAGGCCGGCGGGATGCCGGCTGCGCCGTAGTACGCGCCGGCTACCTGCCCGCAGATGGCGGCGGTCGTATCCGCGTCGTCGCCGAGGTTGGCTGCCAGCAACACCGCGTCGCGATAGGCGTCGGTCGTCATGAAGCACCATAGGGCAGCTTCGAGGCTGGCGACGACGTAGCCTGAGCCACGGATCTGCGCCCTTTCCTTCTCGCGGTATTCCCCGCGCGCGATGGCAACGATCCTGGGGCTGCCGGCGAAGCTGCCGGCGTCGCCGAAGGCGACTTCCTCTTTGGGCCGGCCGGCCAGGGCGCGGACGATGATGCGCGCCAGGAGCCGGCAGGCATCCAGGCATTCCGGCGCGGCATGGGTCGTGCGCGAACTTTCGGCGGCGAAGTGCTCGGCGGCCGCGATGTCGGCCGCGTAGAACATGGGGATGGGCGCCAGGCGCATGATGCTGCCGTTGCCGGCCGAATGTGGGGCGTCGGAGCCGGCAAAGGGGTCGCCGGTCTGACGGAAGCGAGACAGGGCGGCGCTGGTCGCTCCGCCGATGTCGAAGCAGCGGCCGGTGCTGCTGAGATAGCCGGTCTTCCACCAGCGGCAATAGCGCTCCATCTGGTCGCGAGGATCGAAGCCGGCGCGCTCAATCAGGCTGGTCGCCAGGCAGAGGGCCATGGAGGTGTCGTCGGTCCATTGGCCCGGCTTGAGGTGGAACGGGCCGCCGCCGACCATGTCGGTCAGTGGCTGGAAGGCGCCGCGAGTCTGGAATTCCAGGGTCGTGCCGAGGGCGTCGCCGGCGGCAAGGCCGAGGAGGCAGCCGCGGAACCGGTCAGATGGCTTCGTGTTCATTTCGGTCGCGACAGCAGTATTCATGCTTTTCCCTCTCGATGTGCACCCTGGGCGAAGAATAGGACGTGGACGAATGCGGACAGACGCGGAATTTTCGAAGTCCGCGTTCGTCCGCGTCCCGTCCAACATGGGCAAGAATCAGCCGGGCGCCGGCGGCTTGTTCAACTCCTTCGCCAGATCATCGAACTCGATGGTCGTGAAGTGACCGGCCGGTCGCACGTTGCCGGCGTCCAGGGGCAGCAGGCCATCCCAGGAGTAGGCCAGTTGCGGGAAGGCGGCGCGGCCGAGGCTACGCAGGGCGGTGACGCCGGCCGCGCCGGCGGCCGCGGCGAAGTCCAGCACTTTCTCCTGGCGCATGGCGACGCTGACGGATTGGAGGTTGTGGGCCGGCAGCCAGCGCAGATAGGCCGGCACATCGTCCACGGTCTGCACGGGCCGCACGATGACCACGCGCGCCTGGCAGGCGTTGACGGCGCGGCTCAGCGCGGGGGCGTCCCAGGGCCGGCGATCCAGGGCGACGGCGAAATCGTCGTCATAGGTCGAGCAGACGGCCACGCGGTCGTCGGTCTCCAGGGCCTTGTAGGCGTCGAAGGCGCGGTGCACGAGCCGGCGCGGCGTGGTCCCGCGCGGCAGGGTGGCGGCGATCTGGCGCATCTGGTCGGTCAGGTCGCGGGCGTAGGCTTCGGCGTCGCCGGCGACGAAATGGACGCGCGCCGAGAGGCAGCCATTCTGATCCCAGAGCGACGAATCGAGGCCGGCGAGCCGGGCGATCTGCGGCGTCGGCGACTCGATGACGGCGAAGCTGGCCTTGTGGCCGTGGCGATGGAAGCGCAGGGCCGGCGCATGGCGGGCGCGGCTCTGGTCGAGGGCGGAGATGGCGTCGTCGCCGGCGGCGGCGATGAGCAGGCCGGCGCGCCGCAGCAGATCGCCTTGCAA
>CAIQJD010000965.1 GCA_903872005.1 uncultured bacterium
CCGCAGCCGATCCAGTTCGCGCTTGGCCTCGCGGGCTGCCTCGGCCGGCAGGTTCGCCTCGGCGATCTTGCGCTCCAGGTCGGCGACCTCGGCCGCCTGGGGGTCTTGCTCGCCCAGCTCTTTCTGGATCTGCTTGAGCTGCTCGCGCAGGAAGTAGTCGCGCTGTACCTTTTCCATCTCGCCCTGCGTCTGCGACTGGATCTTCTTGCCCAGCTCCAGCACTTCCAGCTCGCGATTAACGATGGGCGTCAGCTTGAGCAGCTTCTCTTTGACCGAGTCCATCTCCAGGATGGCCTGGGCGTCGGCGATGTCCATGCGGATGCTGAAGGCGACCAGATAGGCCAGACTGCGCGGGTCATCCATGTTCATGGCCGTGGTGACCAGCTCGTCCGGCATCTGCGGAGCCAGGGCGATCAGCCGGCGGAACAGCTCCACCAGGTTGCGCGAGAGCGCCTCGACTTCCAGATCGCGCTCGACCCGCTCCGGCAGCGCCTCCACGCGCGCCACGAGATACGGCTCATCCTGGATAACTTCCTTGATGCGGATGCGCTCGATGCATTGCACCACCAGGCGCACCGACCCATCCGGTGACTTCATCATCCGGTGTACGATGGCGGCCGAGCCGACCGTATAGATTTTGTCGGGCGGAGGCTCTTCAAGCTCCGAATCCATCGAGGCCATCAGCCCGATCATCTTCTTCTTGACGACGACGTCATCCACCAGCCGAATGGAGCGGGCCTGCCCCACCGTCAGGGGAATCCACATCATCGGATAGGCCACCATGCGGCGCACCGGCAGGATAGCCAGCTCCTCGGGGATTTCCGGCCGATCTTCGGACGGCTCGCCGGCGTCAGCGTTGTTGTTGATTTCAATGTCCATGACGAGCGGCGTCGGCTCGTCCGACATCGGCTCATCCTCTTCAAAGGTTGCCCATTCATCAAAAGGGGGAAGCATGGCTCCGCCGCCTCCTGTCATTGCCATATAATCGTCACCATAACCGATACTTCGACCGAGACCCATGGCGCCAACGCGCCGCACCAGACGCTTCAGCCGGCTTTCTTGGCCGACGAGACATCGGATATTGGCACGCGCTGCGCGTTGGCTTTGGGCAGCGTCACCAGTAAGAAGCCGTCGCGATAGGTCGCCTCGACGCCGGCCGCATCCACGGCCCAGGGCAGATAGACTTCGGCGCGGAACTCCCCATAGGAGATTTCCATACGCTGATAGGCGATCTTCGATCCGCTGCGGTCAAGCCGCCGGCCGCTGATGATCAACGCCCGGCGCGCCAGATCTATGTTGAAGTCGCCTTCCGTCATGCCGGCGACCTCCACGCGCACGACGACGGCGTCGGCCGTCTCATACACGTCGGTGGGTGGTCGCCAGATACTTCCGTGCAGCCCCATGTTCCGACCAGCCTCCTTCATATTCAATCGTATTCGCTCCTCTGTAACCCCATCGGCCATGTGAGTCTTCTCTGCCTGGCCGCGCGGCGCAGGCTCACACATCAGGCAGTACCATACCATTGCCGGCCGCGCAATACTGTAATAAGCATTCCCAAGCGCCGCGCCCGCGTTATACCGGCCCGTTCAGCCGATCCAGCCGCTGCATGGTCTTCAAGCCGGCCAACACCAGCACGATGTCGCCGACGCGCAGAAGCGTCTCCCGATGCGGATGCATATTGACCGTTTTGCCCTGCTGGTGGCAGATGACCGACAGGTCCAGCTCATCTTCCAGCCGGCGCAGCGTCCAACCGATCATCGGCGCGGTGGGCGCGATGGTGTACTCGCCCACGGCCAGCAAATGGCTCCCCAGATAGAATGAATGCTTGACGTTGGCGTGCATGGCGGCGGTGGCAAACATCGGCGCGGCCAAGGCCGAGGCGCTCAGCGCCGTCTGCAAGCCGAAGCCCTGCTCGACGCGGCGCGCCAGGTCCGGGTCGAACATGCGGATGACCACGCGGATGTCCGGGTTCAGCTCACGGGCGTCCAGCGCGATGTCCAGGTTCGCCAGCTCGTCGTTGGTGCAAGGGATGATGGATTCGGCATGCTCGACGCCGGCCTTGACCAGCACTTCCTGCCGGCGCGCGTCGCCCACAATGAATGGCACGCCGGCGGACTGCACTTGCTCCGCGAAGCGGCTGTTCGCATCCTGATCCAGGGCCACGACATCGCGCCCATACTTGACCAGTTCCTGGATGACCCGATAGCCGACCTTGCCGATGCCACACACGATCACATGATGATTGTACGTAGAAGCCATTGCCGCCTGCCATTTCTGTCCGCGCTCGCGCTTGTTCATCAGCGCCGAACCGAAGCTCAATATGCCATTCGCCACGGCTGCCAGCCCGATGAAGGGGATGATGAAATAGAGTACCTGGAGATACCACACGTCCGGGAACGGCAGTGTCGGCTGGAAGAAGATCAAGGCAAAAGCCCAATAGAAGGACTGCGCCAGCCCCGGCGCCGCGCCGGTCTCGGCCATGATGTATGAGAAGTGAAAAAGGAGGCCGCCGAACAAGACGGTCGCCGAGAAGACCAGCAGCGCGACCCGCGATTCGGCGAAGAGGACGCGGATATCGCGCCACTGTGCGCGCAACATGCGTTTGAGGCGTGGAATCATGCCGGCCCTCCGTTCCCTCTGACCGAGGGCATTGTAGCACCCTCGGCCGTCGGCGTCAATCGCGCGCGAACCGGCCGGCGTTGTTGAGGCGCCGGCCGGTTCGTACTGCCTCATCCCTGTCTAGAAGGAGAGTGGATATGGTCTCATGGGAAGACGCCGCGGGCGCGAACGGAGCCGGCGACCTTCTCGACGGCGCGCATGTACGCGCCCAGGCGCAGTTGGCATGATCATCGCCGTAAAGCGGCGGGTCAGCCGGCGCAGCTCATCTTCGGGCATTTGGCGCGGGTCGCAGCGCACGCCGCCCTTCGCGCCGCCATAGGGGATATCCACGACAGCGCACTTCCAGGTCATCAGCGCCGAGAGGGCTTTGACTTCGTTCAGGTTCACGTCGGGGTGGTAACGGATACCGCCTTTGCACGGCCCGCGCACGCTGGAATGTTGCACGCGGTAGCCGGTGAAGACCTCCATGCGTCCATCATCCATCATGATCGGCACAGATACGGTCAGCTCCCGCTCCGGCTGGCGCAGGATGGCGACGATGCCCGGCTCCAGGCGCAGCCGGCCGGCAACGTCGTCCAGATGAGGTGAATCAACGAGGCCGCCGGCGTTTCGCCGAAGGCCAGATCTTCCGGCGTGGCGTCGTAATCGGCCACATAGATGCTCTGGGCGTCTTGATCCAGTTCACCCAGATAGGCGGCGGCCTGGAGCGCCAGACCATAGCGCCAATAGCTGGCGACGACGGCGTCGCCCATGCGGAGCCGGCTCAGCGTAGCCTCCGGCCCGGTCAGGCCGGCCTTGTCGGCGCTGAAGTGGAGCGCCTGATCCATGGCGCTTTCCGCCGCCTGCGCGGCGTCCGAAAGCCGGGCCGCCGGCATGGCGAACTGCACGTTCACGCGCGACGTGGACTTCACGGGAGCTTGCGTAGACATCGTATGTTTCTCCTTCGTTGCCCTTTGGGGGCTGCATCGTGTTTCGGTAATTTGCGCCAGCTTTGCGCCGGCGCAGCCTGTTGTTGACAGTTTGAGTATAGCCGATGGGGCATGAAGGTCGCATAGAAATGGCCGGCCGGCCCATGAAAAATGCATGAAAAAAACTTCCCTCTGGCATCCAGAGGGAAGTTCTGAGCCGATCTATGCCCGGGCCGTGGGGCGCGTCAGCTTTCGGCCGGCGGTTCTTGGGGTGGGCAGGCCAGCATGTAGCCGCTCCCCGGCACGGTCAGGATGTAGCGCGGGTTGGCCGGATCATCTTCCAGCTTACGCCGCAGATAGCGCACATAGGCCCGCAGGTAGTCTACGTCGTCGCGATATTCCGGCCCCCAAACATTGGTCAGCAATTCCTGATGCAAAATGACCCGGTTGGGATGCAGCGCCAATTGGCGCAGCAGGCCGTATTCGGTGCGGGTGAGGGGCGCCGGCTCGCCGCGTCGCGTCACCGTGTGGCGCGCGAAGTGGATTTCCAGGTCGCCGGCGCGAAGCTGGCCGGCTGGCGCAGGTTTTCGAGCGTCAGCACGCCGACCTTCGTTTCGCCGGCGGTCAATGGGATGGCGATGGCGCTCAACGGCACGGCCGCGCCCGGCATCGTACAGCAGCAACAGGCCGGCGTCGGCCGCTTCCAGCGTGTCCACCAGCGACGCCAGCAGGCGCGGCGCCATATTCTCCAGGCTCTCCTGAGTCGCCAGGATGCGCGCCACATCGAACATGGTGCGTAATCGCCGATCCTGGCTCGTCTGTCCCACGGTGGACTCTGTCGGCGTCTCCATGTCTGCTGTCCTCTTGCCCGACATGCCGGCGTCACGCTCGCAGACCGAACCGCTCCATCAGCTCGCGCAGCCCCTGCCGGATCGCCGGCGTCAGCGCCGCATCGCGCGAGGGCAGGCGCGACACGCCGACCGGCCGGCCGCATGCTTCCAGGGCGGCCTTGATCAACAACCCCTGACCGCCGCTGCCGGCGTCAATCTGCGCGAAGAGGGCGTTCAATGGCGTCATGAACGCATCCAGGGTGTGTTGGGCTTCGGCGTACTGGCCGGCTTCCAGCAGCTCCCATACCCGCCAGGCCCGTTCGGGATAGAACGGCGGCAGCCAGGAGAAGAAGGCCCGGCACCCCAGGATGTGCGGCACGACCGGCCACAGCCCATTGTCAATCACGACGGCGCGGGGCTGCAGCCGGCGGATGCCGGCGTAAAACGTACTGATGTCCGGCGACGACCACTTGACGCCGATGCTGTTGGGGATCTCCAACAGGCGCTCGATCAGCGTCAGCGGCATATTGTAGCCGGTGTACCAATGATTGTAGATGAGGAAACCCACCTGCGTGCTGCGCGCCACTTCCTCGAACCAGGCGACGACGTCTTCCGGCCGGCCGTCATAGTAGTACGGGCCGGCGATCTGCACGCCGGCCACGCCCTGCGCCTCGCAGAACTGGCACAGCTCGATGGTCTCGCGCACATCATTGCTCTGCACGCTGGCGATGATCGGCACGCGGCCGGCCGTGGCCTGGCAGATCGCGCCGATCACGGCCTTCCGTTCGGCGACGTTCATCATCGGGAATTCGCCGGCGGCCCCACAGGCAATGAAGATCGTATTGCCCTGGCGCGCCCCGCGATCCAGCAGCCATTGGACGTGCGAAACGGTCGTTTCCAAGTCTACGGCGCGGTCGCCGGCGCCGAAGATCGTCGGCAGCGCCGTCACGACGCCGCGCAGCGTGCGGCGGGCTTCCTCAACGGTCAGCATCATTTCACCTCTGCGGCACGGGCCAGCCGGCTTGCGCCAGGATCTCGCCTAGCTCGGCCAACTGCGCCGCGCTCATCGGCAGGGTCGGCGGCCGCGATACGCCCACCGGATGCCCCATGAGCTGCATCATCCCCTTAATCATGCGCGCTTCGCCGCCCGACTCGGCTTCCATCTTCTCGTAGAACTTCCAGGTCGGCACATCCACCCGCTCGAACAGTTCGCGCGCTTCATCATATCGCTTGCTCTCCAGCAGCTCCCAGATACGCAGGTCGTGCTGCGGATAGGCGTGGGCCGTGCGGTTGATATAGCCGCGCCCGCCCAACTGGTGGCACAGCACCGGGTTGGCCTGGTTGTCCAGCACGTTGAAGTAGGGCGCGAAGAGCGCCATATCTTCGTACTTCTGTGTCGGCGGGAAGCTCCATTTGATCGCCACGACATGCTCGAAGTCGCGCATCTTCATGAAGGTTGCCGGCAGGATGTTGCCATTGGGCCACCACCAGTTGTTGTAGATCACGATGCCGATCTCGATGGCCGCCGAGATCGCCTCGTAGTGGCGCAGGATGTCATCTTGTGAGGGCCAGGAGAAGACCGGCGGCGAGATTTGCAGGCCAATCGCGCCCAGGTCCTGGGCCAGCTTGGCGTCTTTGATGGTGCGCCGCGTGTCCTTGTGATGGATGCCGGCCACGACGGCGGCTTTGCCTTTGGCGGCCT
The DNA here is from genome assembly GCA_903872005.1 of uncultured bacterium. The sequence goes on from CAIQJD010000965.1 coordinate 6,060, forward strand.
GCACCACGGTCTGCAACAGCATGGCCCATTCGCTCTCTTCCAGCATGCCGCCTTCGCCCATGGCCGCGGCGACTTTGATCACCGCTGTGCCGGCGACGAGGCCGCTTTCCACCCAGAACTGGGTCAGCTCGGCCATGCGCCCGTAATCCACTTCCAGATCAGCGTCGAACGGCGTGGGCACGGTGGTGATGGGGCCGACGATCAGTCGGCAGAGTTCTTCGCGTTTCATGGATGATTGCTCCTTGGCGGCTCGCGCGCCGTCTAGCGATCCTGTACCGGCCAGCCCAGCCCCAGCACAATCTGGCGCAGCTCGGCCATCTCTTCCTGGCTCAAGGGGAGCGATGGCGGGCGGGAAGCGCCCATCGGCAGGCCGCGCAAGGCCATCAGGCCCTTCGTCAGCCGGCCCTGTCCGCCGGACTTCGCGCCGATCTTGGCATAGAAGTCGCGCAGCGCCGCCTTGACCGGCTCGTGCAGCGCCGTCGCCTCGGCGTAGCGATGCGCTTCCAGCAAAGCCCACAGCTTGAGGTCATATTCCGGGTAGGCCATGCCGGTGTCCGAGATGAAGCCGTGCCCGCCCAACTGCCGGCAGCGCACCGCGCCGCCGCCGTTGTCGAACATGTTGAAATCGGCGACCAGCCGGCGCATCTCTTCATACGGCTTCTGCTCGCACAGCGGCCACTTGATGGCGACGACATGCTCGAAGTCGCGCATCTTGAAATAGGTTTCCATCTCGATGTTGCCGTGGGGATACCAGGGATGATCGTAGACGACGATGCCGATTTCGATGGCCTTGGAGATGGCCTCGAAATAGCGCAGCGTGTCATCCTGGGTGGGGCCGCACATGATGGGCGGTGCGATCTGCACGCCGGTCGCGCCCAGGTCCTGGGCGCGCTTGGAGTCTTCGATGGCGCGCTTGGTGTCTTTGTACTGGATGCCGCAAACGATGGCCGCCTTGCCGCCGGCGTTTTGCACCACTGTCCGCAGCAAAGGCGGCCATTCCCAGTCGCACAACATGGGGCCTTCGCCCATGGCGGCGGCCACTTTGATGATAGCCTTGCCGGTGACTAAGCCGCTCTCTACCCAGAAGCGGGTCGCTGCGGCCATGCGTCCCAGGTCGAGTTCGAAGTCATCGTCGAAGGGCGTCGGGACGGTTACGACCGAGCCGACCAGCAACGAGCGCAATGTAGTCCGGTCCATGTGCTTTTCCTCCGCGCACGATTTCAGGCGCGACTATAGCACAGGACGCGGCCGGCGTCAATCAGGGCTACTTCGCAAGTTCTTGCCAGACCTCCGCGATGTACCCTTGCGCATCGGCGGTGTAGATCTGCTTGCCGGCTTCCGGTTTGCCGGCCTTGCACTTCCACTCGTACACTGTGGCCCGGCCGGCCACGTTGGCCGGGATCACATCGGCGGTCTGGTTCTTCTGGCAATAGTCGTTCATGGCCGCGCTCGGGTCTTTGGAGGTGTTGGCCTTCTCGCCGCAAGGAATGTTGGCGCCCACGTGGCACGCCACGACCTTGCCGGCGGCGCAGCGCCAGGAAGCGCCGCTCTTCTGCACGTCGGCCGGCATATCGGCCGTGATGATCTTCTTGGCGAGCATCGCCTTGATGATGGCATCGGGAACCTTGTCGCCGGTGTAGCGCGCATCTAGCTGGGCCAACGTGCCGACGGCAGCGCAGTAGGCGAAGGGGTCGGTATAGGTGGAGGCCGATTGGGCGCAGCCGGCCAATACCACCAGCGCCGCCAAGAGTCCCACCACAATGAGCAAAGCCTTTCGTGTCCGCATGTTCCTGTTCTCCTTTGATAGCACAACGTGCGTTGTAGATGCTCTGCTTACACATCGCAAAGTATCATGGTTAATTATACCACAGAATTACATGGAGTCAATAAATCGGCGCTCAAAGGAGGCGCGTTTCAGCGCGTGGACGAAATGGAGGCTGGCCCCTTGCGCGCGTCTGACCGGGCGCCAGAACGCCCACAAGGGGCCAGCCTATATGGGGCCGAAAAAAATGGGGGGCTAGAACGGGCCGGGAGTCTGCACGGTCTCGCCAATCGCCGGCGGCGTGAAGGGCTGGTAGCGCCGGCTCTTCCAATCCCATTGCAGCCAGCGCAACGTCGTGTCTTCCAGCGGGACATCGAAGCGCAGGCGCGCTTCCAGCGGCCGGCCGTCGGGCGAGACGCCCGTCACTTCGGCGCGCATCCCGCTCAAGGCTATTTCCTGGCCCACCGTGAAGACGACGTCGCTGCTGCGGTAGAATCCATCCCCGTATTGCGCCGCAAAGGCCGGATGGGCCAGCGGCCAGATGTCCCGGGTCTTGCCCACCGGCGTCGCCGGCGGCAAAAGGTAGCCCAGTTCCGGCCGCGCCAGCAGCGTGTTCGCGTCCACGCGCGTGAGGGAGACGCGCGAGTAAGCCGGCGCCAGCATCCGCAGGCGCGCCGGGGTCGGTTCGCCGCGCGCTTCCAAGAAGCTCAACATGTACATGGCCTGGCCCGGGCTGGGGGCATTGACAATCACCACGTCCTGTTCCTGGCATTGCGGCAGTGCGCCGAGATCCGACATGGCGACGTAGACGCCGTTCTGGAAGACTCCGGGCATACAGAGTACGACGCTGGGATAAATCAGTCCTTGCAAGCCGACCAACAGGAGGCCGAGCGCGCCGGCAGCCCAGCGCCAGGCGCGTGACGCCGGCAGCCAGCGGGCCGGCGCCAGGACGCCGGCCACCAATTGCGCCAACAGCGCCAGGGCGCCCCACCCCATGAACATCGTATGCCGCCCCAGCGCCGGGCTGATCGCGCACACGGGCGTGATGGCGAGGGCCATGCCCAGCGCCCAGAAGCGCGCCTCGGGGTTATCGCGCAGCAGCGGCCACACACCCAGGCCCAGCAGGACGATGAAGCCGGCCGCAATCAGCCAGTAGCCCCAGCGCGCGCCCAGGGAGAGGAGCGCCGGGATTCCCGGATCCGGCATCACCCATTGCCCGAAGAGCAGGCCCCCCCAGCGTTCCAGCACAGCCAGCCCAAAGCGGAAGATGTCCTGCCCCGGATCAAGGTAGAAATTGGATCCGCTGGCCCCGTAGCCCATCCACTGATAGGCCAGACGCCAGACGACGATGATCACCGCATAAGGGGCCAGGCTGAGCAGGCGCTTGCGCCAGGCGCCCCGATCCAGGCATACGGCATAGGCGAACAGGTAGAAAGCCGAGGCGATGCCGGCTTCGGCCGATAGCAGCGACAGGGCCAGGCAGAGCGGCCCGAACCATGCGCCGGCGCGCCGGCCCTCGCGCCGCCAGCTATGGTGCAATCCCAACGCCAGCAGCCCGAAGGCGGACGCCATGATGGCGTTGCGGGCGTTCAGGGCGGCCACGCCGCTGAAATGCGGCACGTTGACCGCGAAGAGCAAGGCAGCCAGGCCGGCCGAGAGCCGGCGTCCCATGATGCGTTGATAGACCCACGCCGCCAGACCGCACATCAGCCCGTACCACAACAGGCTTTGGGCGTGCATCAGCGCCGGCGTGTTGGGCCATAGCCGGTAATCGAGCCAGTGGGTGAGCGCCGCCAGCGGCCGGAAGAAGGCCACGCGCACTTCCGACGATGCCCACCAGGGGAAGAGACCTTGATCCATGAGGCGCGCCGCTTCCCCTGGCTCGGCGAAGACGAAGAGGCCCTTCAGCGCGTCTGGCAGAGAAGAGGTGAGGAGAATGGCGCGGTGCAGCAAGTCATCGTCCACGCCGAAGCCGTTCCACAGGGTCGGCAGGCAGAAAGAGAGGGCCAGGAAGATAGCCAGGATCGGCAGATAACGATGGCTCAAGCCGGCGCGTGCCAGGCTCCACATGCTGGCCCATAGGCTGGGCTGGCGCAAGGCGTGGCGCGTGCGGTGGTAGGTGCGCGCCGGCAGCCGGCGCAGCGTCCCCCACGTCAACAGTCCCAACGGGTTGCGCGGCAAAACCATCGCCAGGGCCGCGACAGGCCCCCAGGAAAGGAACCGCTTCCGATAGTATGAGGGCCTTTTCAAGGGCTTCTCCTTGGATGGATTTGCCGTCGCATGGCGACTACTTCAAGTCAAGCACGCTCAAACCCCCGGCGCGAGGGCCTGATACTCTTGATACGTATGGGTCTGGCACGCGTCGCGCGCCATCAAGCACATCTGGCAACTCAGGATGCCGGCTTCCAGCGGCGCGCGCGACGCGCCACGCCCCTGCATGACGCGCAAGAAGTCGTGGGCCAGCTCTTTGTCGCCGGCGAAATGTCCCTCGCTCTGCCCCTCCAACCGATGGCGCTCCACCCGGTGGCTGTGATGGTGGTGGACGACGATCTCGTCCCGATACCAGTCGAATTGCAGCGTCCCCCGATAGCCGATCAGCGTCGCGCCGCGCGCCGCCGCGCCGCGCCGGGCGTAGAAGTTCTGCGTATAGACGGCGTGCATCCCGCTCTCATATTCGATGATGGCGCTGGCCGAGTCGTGGTTGCCGGTATCTACGGCGAAGCTGCACAGCCAGTCATTCGGCTCCCACGCCGGCGACTCGCCGCGCCGATAGAAGAGGTTGTACGGGCTTTCCATGCACGCTTCCTGGCGCGCGCATTCGACGCACTTCAAGCCGGCCGGCATATCGCCGGTGAATACCGTCTTCGACTCCATCGCGCAGATGCGTTTGGGGCGCTGGCGTACCAGGGAATTGATATAGTCCAGGTCGTGGGTGGCCTTTTGCAGCCACAGGCCGCCGGTCTCTTGATCGTCGCGCATCCAATAGTGGTAGTAATAGTAGCCGTAGGCCGGCACATTGTTGACCGCCTGCACCTGCTCCACGGTACCGATATCGCCGCTATCCACGATATCGCGCGCCATTTCGCACAGCGGCGAGACGCGCAGCGGGAAGGAGACCACCACCGGGCTGCTGGAGCGCGACGCGGCAGCCTGCAAGGCCCTCAACTGCTCCCAGTGGATCGCCGCCGGCTTTTCCAGGAAGAGCGGCAGGTTGCGCTGGAGCGCCAGCACGGCATAGGGCGCGTGCAGCGAGCAGCGCGTGCCGATCAATACGCCATCCAGCGCGGCCGCGTCGAACATCTGCTCGGCGTCCGCATAGACGACCGCGTCGCGCAATCCGTCAGGATAGCTCTGGCGCAGCTCGCCGGCGCGTGGATCCACGATCCCCACCACCCGCTCCCCCGCCCTGAAACGGGCCAACTGCGTCAAGAAGTGGCGGATGCGATGCCCGTATCCGATGACGCCCAGGCGCAAGCCGGCCGATTTGTCGCTCATCGCAGCTCGATGACCTCCATGGTGTCTAGCGCAGCCAACGCTACCTCGGCTGCTCCGTCCACGCGGCGCAACGCGGCGGGCTGTCCATCGGAGATGCGCCGGCCGGTGCGCGGGATGCGCCCGCCCGGCAGCCGCAGCGTGACCCGCAGGTCGCGCGCCGGGATATTGGGCAGGTCGCCCTGGTAATTCACGAAGCAGAGGAGATAGCAGTCCTCCGTGGCGCTTTGCAGCAGGGTGATTTCGACGGCGGCCGGCGCGTTGCTTTCCAGGAGCAGGCCGGAGGGCGCGTAGCGGCGCAAGAGAGTCGCGCCGAAGCTCTGTTGCGCGTCGTGGGGCTGGGCCAGGAGCGAGGCATAGAGGTAGATGGCGCGGCCGGCGCCATAGGCGTGTTCGGTCAGGCCGGCATAAGGGCCGGCCGGGCCGGGCGGATTGCTGTGAAACGCCGCGAAGTGATCCAGGTCATCGGGATCGAATTGCGGCTCGGCCACGCCGGCCAGGACGCGCGCCGTGGTGGCCCGGACGCGCGGCGCGGGGTGATCGCACAACAGTGGGCCGGCGTCGGTCAGCAGGTAATGCACGCGCGCGGTGTGCGCGCCGGCGTAGGAGACGCCCAGCACGTCCGCCAGAGCGAAGTCGCCGCTCGTCGCGCCGGCCAGGTCATAATAGCTGGTCATGCCGGTGGCGATCAGCGTGCCGCCGGCCGCCACGAAGGCGCGCAGCCGCGCGACCTCCTCCGTGGAGAGGAACGCGGCATCGTTGACCACGATGGCGGCGAGGCCGGCGTAGTCCGTCGTCTGCTCGGTGAGGACGCGATAGGGGATGCCGGCGCGCCCCAGCGCCGTTGAAGCGCCGATGACTTCGTTCAGGGCGCGTATGTCGGTGAACGAGAGCATGTGGCTGGCCGGGTCCATGATCTTACGCAGGCTCGACCCGTTATGTTCCGGCCGCACATGCGAAGCGGAAGAGAAGTACAGGCCACAATCGGCGACCAGGGTCGGGCGCGCCGCGGCGATGGCCTCTTTGAAGGGCCGCAGCCGGCGCGAGACGGCCGCCAGCCGCGCGTAGGCGCTGGCTTCCAATGTGCCATCGGGATTGATGGCGTCAATGAAGAAATATGCGCCGGCGTTGGCGAGGGTGGTCGCCGCCGAACAAGTCAGCTCCGCTTCGGATTTGGTGGAGGTGTGGTCGAAGAGGGTCACGGTGCGCGAGGTCATGAACTCATAGGGCATGCGTTGCGATAGGGCCGCCAGCGCTTTCGTCCCCAGGCGTTGCTGGTTGCGCCCGCCGTAGAAATCGCCCGAGCCGTAGTCGCTGGCGCGGCGCAGGGCTGGACTCTGGCCGTAGTACCAGCCGTACAGCGCCGGCGCGCATTGATGCACCACCTGTAGCCCCGGCCGTACCGCTTTGGCCGCCGCGGTCAGGCTCTCGGCGAACTCCACCAGCCAGCGCTCGCGCGCTCGCTGAAAGCCGACCCAGCGCGGGTCGCTCCAATCCAGCGTCTCCGGGATTTCCGCGCCGGCCTCGCGCCGGTAGCGGCTGCGGCAGGCGTGGCAGAAGCAGACGCCCGGCCAGACCGTCATGTCAATGAACAGGCCGTCCACATCATAGGCGACGATCTCGGCGATCTGCCGGCGGGCATAGTCGGCGTACTCGGCGTTGTTGGGGCAATTATGCCACGAGCGGCGGTAGTGTTGCTGGCCGTCCACCTGCGTCACACGCCAGGCCGGGTGGCTCTGGGCCGTGCGCCGATCATAGACGACCGTGTAATAGGCGATGGGCGCAATGCCGGCCTGCCGCAATAACTGTATCGTCTCGCCGAAGAGGTCGCGCCCCTCCAGGTTGCGGTGGACATGCCCGACGCGCGTCGGGTAATAGCAGTTGCCGTTGTGGCAGCAGGCGTAGACCATGGCGGCATCTGCGCCGGCGCTCTGCAGCGTCGCCACAAAGCGCGCCGGGTCGAAGGCGCGCATGAAAGAGGGATCATCTTCGCTGATGTGATTATCCACCAGGATACGGGCATACGCCGATTCAAGCGGGTGCGACAATAGTTACCCCCTGTTCATTCTGCGTTCTCTGCCCTGAAAATGCACTCTCATCGCCTATGGTATTCCAGAGCGGCATTCGTGTCTGCGGTCACATCCACGCCAGCGGAAGGATAGATACACCGTAGAGGCGCAGAACACGCGGAGTTTCGAAAAGGGAGGGGGCTGGGGCAGAGAATTCTTTGACATCTTCCTCTCGGCGTCCTCTGCGCCTCTGCGGTGCGCTCCTCCCTTCACGGCTGCGCCTGCCGGCGTCGGCTCCAGCGCCCGATCTCCTCGACGATCTTCTCTGGCACGGCCGGCCGGTGGCTGGCGATCAACTCCTCGGCGCGGGCATGGGCGTGGGCCAGCATGGCGTCGGTCGGCTCATTGGCGCTGCGCTCGCCCAGCCGGTCGAAGCTGCCGCGGGTATAGAATTCGCCGGCGCGCAACATCTTGATCGTGAAGGGGTCTTCCAGGAAGTGCCCGCCCGGCCCCACCGCAGCGATGGAGCTGAAAGCCAGCTTTTCCTCGCTCACTTCGATGCCGGCGGCCAGGCGCTCGCCCAGCGCGAACAGGTCGGACTGGATGATGATGAACTCGGCCGACATGCCGCAGGCGTTGTAGCACGATCCCAGCCCATTGTACAGGCCGCGGCCGGCCGTCATGGTCGGCAGGCCCAGCAGCGCGTACTCGATGCCGGACTGCGTATCGTAGCGCCCCACCATGCTGCCGGTGGATTCCGCTTCGATGGGCAGCCCATAGAAGTCGGCCATCTGCGCGATTGCCAGCTTCCAGAGCAGCTTGTCGGCATTGTAGAAAATGATATTGCCGGTCGCCAGATCGGTCAGGGCGTTGCCGCTGGAATAGAAGATCGGCGCGCCGGGGCGCAACAACTGCGTCATCACCATCAAAAAGAGATTCTCGGCATTGCCCATCAACAGGTCGCCGGCGAAGGAAAGCGGGGCCGTCGTGCCGGCCACCGGCTCGGTCTGCGCCGCCAGGGCCAGCCCGCGTCGCGCCGTTTGCTTGACGATGTAGGCGTTGACCGGGTCAAATTGCAGCGGCGTGCGTACCGGCGCGCCCAGGGTGAGGATGCGACATTCGGCGAGGCTGCGCCCGCCGGCCAGGATTTCGGCCACTTCCAGCCAATCGTCCGCCGATTGGCGCGTCGCCGGCGCGGCCATCAGGTGCTTGGTCGTGTGCGTGGCGAAGACTTCCAGGGTCTTGATGTAGCCGCTGGACTCCGGGACATCGGCTGGCGGCATGTCCATGCGATACAGGAAGTCTACGTTGGGCAGCGCATCGCCCAGGCGGGTGTGCCGCTCTACGTCGGATAGGAGTGGCCGGCGCGGCTTTTGCGTTTCGTAATCAATGATCCAGGGGTCCAGCACCAGGGAGCCGAAGAAGCGCTGCCGGCCGTGGATCGGGAGCGCCCTGCCGTCGCAGCGATGCAGCTCGAACTCGGCCGGCGTGGTCGCCAATGTCTGCTGCACCAGCTCGCGTGGCAAAGTGACCGTCTCGCCGACGCCGTCCAGGCGCGCGCCGGCCGCGATGAGGATCTGCCGGCATTCTGCGTCGCCCACGCGCACGCCGACTTGTTCCAACACATCCAGCGAGCGCTGATGCACCCGCTCCATTTCGGTTTCGCTCAATACCTGGACGACTAGCTTGCCCATATTGCGCCTCCTGGGGCGGAACCTCTCGCCTGGCGGATTACTCGCTGCGCCGGGAATCACCCACCGCAGAGGCGCAGAGAACGCAGAGTTTTCTTTGGGTTTCTCTCCGCGACCTCTGCGCCTCTGCGGTAATTCCTTTCTACGCCCCGAACTTGTTCAGCCGGCGGGCATTGGCGACGGCGAGCTGCATGATGTCCGTCGCCGGGAACTGACCTAGCGCGCCTTGCGAGCAGTCGCTCTCGCCGAAGGCCGTTGCCCGGTCGGGCCGGCAGAAGGCCGACCAGATCAGCGCCGGCACGGGATGCCAGCTATGCCCCTTCAACACGGCCGGCGTCGAATGATCGCCGGTGATGACCACCACATCCGGCTTCAGGGCCATGATCTGCGGGAGCAGCTCGTCTAAGTGTTGGATGATCTCGACCTTGCGCCCGAAGTCGCCATCTTCGCCGGCGCTATCCGTCTTCTTCACGTGAAAATAGAAGAAGTCGAACTCGTTCCAGTGCTGCTGCAAGGCGACGATCTCATCCTCGATGGTATGGCCGGCGTCGAGGATCGTCATGCCGACCAGCTTGGCGACGCCGCGGTACATCGGGTAGGTGGCGATGGCCGCCGTGCGTAGGCCGTAAATCTGCGACATGGCCGGCAGGCCGGGGTTCTTGGCGATGCCGCGCAGGGTGAGCATATTGGCCGGCCGCTCGTTGGCCAGAATCTTGCCGGCCGCGGCGATCCACTGATTGAACAGCGCCGCCGTCTTCTCCGCGTCGGGGGTCAGCGCCTTCACCGGCAGCGGCGCCTTGCCGGTCGCCTGGGGATCGGTCTCGGTCAGGCCGCCGGCCAGCCCTGGGCCGCGCAAGATCAGCGCGAAGCGGTAGTCTTCCACCGCTTCGACGAAAACTTCCACGCCCGGCAGGGTGATCGCCCGCAGCTTCTCCACCAGCTCGACGCACTTGGCGGTGGGGATGCGGCCGGCGCGCCGGTCGGTAATCAGCCCTTGTTCGTTGACGGTGCAGAAATTGCCGCGCGCCGCCACATCGTCCGGCCCCAGGTCGAAGCCGATGCCCAGCGCCTCCAGGACGCCGCGCCCGATCTCGTAGCGCAACGGATCGTAGCCGAAGAGGGCCAGGTGCGCCGGCCCGCTCCCTGGCGTGATGCCGGGTTGAATCGGGACGCTGAGGCCGCAAACGCCCTCGCGCGCCAGCCGATCCATGTTCGGGGTGGCCGCTGTTTCCAGTTCAGTCTTGCCGCCGGCCTCGCGCGGCAAGCCGCCCAGGCCGTCCATCACCAACAGGACGATCTTCGTCGTCGCGGAAGTCTGTAGCTCCCGCATCAGGTTGAAATCAGCCATACTCGACACCTCGTTCTTGTAGTTGCCTCCGCCGAACCTCCCGCAGGTTTCCTAACCTGCGGGAGGTTCGGCGGGAGGTTTTTTCGGGGCGTAAAGGAGGGGCAGGCTCCTGCTGACGGGGCCTGCCCCTCGGGAGAATCGTTGCCGTCTCCGGGCCGCCGCGTGCCTAGCGAAGCGCGGCTTCGGACTTGGGATCGAAGAAGTGGACGTTGTCCATGTTGAAGGCGACTTCGATCTTGTCGCCGGCGCGGCCCTTGCTGCGCGGGTCGACGCGGGCGATGAACTGCTTCTTGCCGGTCAACAGGTACATCAGGATTTCGTTGCCCATCAGCTCGGTCACGTCCACATCCACCGTCATGTCGGCGGTATCAACGCCGGCCGGCACGTAGGGCTTGGCATGCACGTTTTCCGGCCGCACGCCGAAGACCACCGGCTTGCCCTTGTACGCGCCCAGCGCCTGCGTCTTGATGGGCGGAATCTGCAGGCGGAACGTGCCGCCGTCGGCGAAGAGCTTGCCGTCCTCTTCGACCAGCGTCACGTCGAAGAAGTTCATGGACGGGCTGCCGATGAAGCCGGCCACGAAGACGTTGCCGGGCATGTCGTACAGGTTTTGCGGCGTGTCGAGCTGCTGCAGCAGGCCGTCCTTCATCACCGCGATGCGGGTGCCCATGGTCATGGCTTCGGTCTGGTCGTGGGTCACATAGATGAAGGTGGTCTGGAGGCGTTGGTGCAGCTTGGAAAGCTCGGCGCGGGTCTGCACGCGCAGCTTGGCGTCGAGGTTGGAGAGCGGCTCGTCCATGAGGAAGACGGCCGGCTCGCGCACGATGGCGCGGCCCAGGGCGACGCGCTGGCGCTGGCCGCCAGAGAGCTGCTTGGGCTTGCGGTCGAGGAGCGCTTCGATGCCCAGGATGCCGGCGGCTTCTTTCACGCGCCGCTCGATCTCCGGCTTGGGCGTCTTGCGTAGCTTCAGGCCGAAGGCCATGTTGTCGTAGACGCTCATGTGCGGGTAGAGCGCGTAGCTCTGGAAGACCATGGCGATGTCGCGGTCTTTGGGGGCGACATCGTTGACGATGCGGTCGCCGATGAGGATGTTGCCGGATGAAAGCTCCTCCAGGCCGGCCAACAGGCGCAGCGAGGTCGTCTTGCCGCAGCCCGACGGGCCGACGAAGACCAGGAACTCGCGGTCTTCGATCTGGATGTTCAGGTCGTTGACGGCGAGGACATCGCCAAACTTCTTCGTCACGTGCTCGTAGGTGACGCTTGCCATGAGGGGTTCTCTCCTTCG
>CAIQJD010000966.1 GCA_903872005.1 uncultured bacterium
CAACATCCAGAGCATCCTCAATCTGAAAGTCACTGGCGAAGGGAGCCATGTCGTCTATTTGTGGCTGAAAGACGCGGCCGGCAACGCGGATCATACCCGGCGCGCTTCGGTCTTCGTGCGCTACGATAGCGTCGCCCCCAACCTGCCGGCCAGCATCATCAGCACCAGCCACTTCACCGCCACCTGGTCGAATGACCCGACGATAGACGTGCGCTGGACCGAAGCCAACGACGCCCACAGCGGCGTGGCCGGCTACGCCCTGGCCTGGGATCAGAACCCCGCCACCCTGCCGGCGGCCATCACCACGACCCTGGCCCTGAGCGACACCAGCCCGACCCTGGTCGAAGGGAGCGGCCACTACGCCCACCTGCGCGTCCGCGATGTCGCCGGCAACTGGACCGCGACCGCCCTGCACCTCGGCCCCTTCTCCATTGACCGGCAAGCGCCGGCCGCGCCCAGCTCTCTCTCGGCCACGCCGGCCGGCTGGACGAACATCAATCAGTTCACCTTGAACTGGACGAACCCGGCCGATACAGCCGGCATCGCCGGCGCGTACTACAAGCTCGACGCCGCGCCGACCGGCCCCTTCGACGGCGTATCGGCCGGCGGCGACAACCTGAATACCCTCATCAACATCACGGTCTTCGGCAACGGCGCGCACACGGTCTACGTCTGGCTGCGCGACAAAGCCGGCAACCTGGATCACACGCGCTTTGCCACGACCACACTCTTCTACAATGCCACCGGCCCCAACGCGCCGATCAACCTGACGGCGATGTCGGCCGGCTGGACCAATGCCAACTCGTTCAACCTGAGCTGGACAAATCCGAACAATGCGGCCAGCATCGCCGGCGCGTACTACAAGCTGGATACGCCGCCCACCTTCCCCACCGACGGTTCATTGGTCTCCAGCCCCAATATCCAGAGCATCCTCAACCTGCACGTGAGCGGCGACGGCGCGCATCCGGTCTACGTCTGGCTCAAGGACGCCGCCGGCAACGTGGATCACGCGCAACGCGCCTCCACGTTCCTGCGCTACGACACCACGCCGCCGACGTACCCCACTGTCTTCACCAGCACATCGCACATCACAGCCACCTGGTCCAACGACCCGACGGTGGACGCGACCTGGGCCGGCGCGACCGACGCCGGCAGCGGCCTGGGCGGTTACGCCATCGTCTGGGATCAGAACCCGGCCACTCTGCCGGCGATGATCACGACCACGCTGGGACTGACGTCCACCAGTCCCGTGCTCGGCGAAGGGATCAGCCACTACGCCCATCTGCGGCTGCGCGATACTCTGGACGCCTGGACGACCGGCGCGCTGCACCTGGGGCCATTCTACATTGACCTGCAAGCGCCGGCCGCGCCGCTGGCGCTGCGCGCTGTGCCTGCCGGCTGGAGTAACCACAATCCCTTCACCGTCTTGTGGAACAACCCGACCGACGCATCGGGCATCGGCGGCGCGTACTACAAACTGGACGCCGCGCCCACGCATAATTTCGATGGCATCTTCGTCAGCGGCGAGAACCTCTCCACCTTGAACACCATCTCGGTGGGATCGGACGGCGCGCACAGCATCTACGTCTGGCTCAAGGATCGCGCCGGCAACCTGGACTACACCCGCTTCGCCACGGCTACGCTTTATATGGACACCGTGCCCCCTGGCGCGCCATCTTTCCTGACGCCAGACCCGGCCGGTTGGAGCAGCGCGAACAGCTTCGGCATTTCCTGGACGAATCCGGTCGAGCCGGCCGGCATCGCCGGGGCGTACTACAAGCTGGACACGCCGCCCAGCGGGAACGCCGACGGGAGCTTCGTCGAGACGAATCACGAGATGGATGGGATTGTCCTCCCCGGCGAAGGGATGCACCGCATCTACCTGTGGCTGCGCGATGGGGCCGGCAACGCCGACTATCGCACCCGCAACTCGGAAGTCTTCTACTACGACGGGACGTCGCCCACGACGACGCTGACCATCACCGGCGCGCTGGGCTTGAATGGCTGGTACACCTCAACGGTCGCCGGCGCCCTGTCTGCCCAGGACGCCCTCTCGGGCGTGGACGAAATCCGCTACCGCATCAACGCCGGCCCCTGGCAGACCGACGCGGCCTTCTCTCTGAACGCCGGCGGCGTCTACACCATCGAATACAGCGCCCTGGATGCAGCCGGCAACCGCGAGCTGACGCGCACCTTGCCGATCAAGATGGACCTCCAGCCGCCGGTCACTACCCTGACCAGGCAGGGCGTGGTGGGCCAGGAGGGTTGGTACACCTCGCCGGTGACCATCACCCTGACGCCGGCCGACGCCATCGCCGGGCCGGGCATCACGCGCTACCGCCTGGACGCCGGCGCCTGGATGACCGGCACGACCTTCGTTCTGAACACCGACGGCGCGCACCAGATCGAATACGCCTCGCGCGACGCCGCCGGCAATCAAGAAGCCGTCAAGACCGACTCCGCGCGGCTGGACATTCAGGGGCCGACGACGTCCTACATGGTTTCCGGCGCGCTGGGCGAAGGCGGCTGGTTCCTCTCGCCGGTCACCGTGACGCTGACGCCGGCCGACGCTATCTCCGGGCCGGCCGCGACTTTCTATCGTCTGGACGCTGGCAGTTGGAGCGCCGGGACGCGCCTGGTGGTCGCCGGCGAAACCTCGCACAGCGTGCGCTTCTACAGCACCGACCGCGCCGGCAACGCCGAGGCCGCGCAGCTCCTCAACGTCAACATTGATGCGACCGCGCCCTCGCCGCCCTTCAACCTCGCCGCCAGCCCGTACCGGCGCTGGACGAACACCAACGCCTTCAGCATGACCTGGACCAGCTTGCCCGACATTTCGGGCGTCGCCGGCGCATACTACAAGCTGGACAGCGAGCCGACCCATAAGTCCGACGGGACCTACGCGCCGGGCGCAATCAACAACCTCGCCAACATGACCGTGTCGGGCGAAGGGAAGCACACCGTCTACCTCTGGCTGCGCGATGCGGCCGGCAACGCCAACCATCAGACGCGCAACGTCCTGAGCGAGGCGCTCTGGCTCGACACGACCGCGCCGACTACCACCCACACGCTCACCGGCTCACTGGGACTCAATGGCTGGTACACGTCCTCCGTGCGCGTCACTCTGAACGGCCAGGACGCGCTCTCCGGCTACGCCGGCTCCTACTATCGGCTGGACGACCAATCCTGGACATCCGGCAATAGCCTCCTGATCACGACCTCCGACCGCCACGCGCTGCAATACTACTCGCTGGACAACGCCGGCAACGCCGAAAACTCCAACGCTGCCTTCGTGCGCGTGGACGTGGACGCGCCGCTCGCCCCGGTGGGCTTGCGCGCCGGCCCCGAAGGCTGGCAACGGATCAACAACTTCACGGCGACATGGACGGATCCGATAGACACATCGGGCATCGCCGCGGCCTATTACAAGATTGACAGCGCCCCCACCACGCCCACCGATGGCGTCCTCGTCAATGGGCCGCTGGGACGCATCGCCGGCATCCAGGCCCCGCGTGAAGGCAAGCATGCGCTCTACGTCTGGCTGGTGGACGCGGCCGGCAACATGGACTATCGGCGCTACGGCTCCGTGCCCGATGGCTTCTGGTACGACGCCCTGCCGCCCACCACGACGCTGACCATCAGCGCTACGCCGGGCATCGGCGGCTGGTACCGCTCGGCGGCCAACCTCACCCTGAGCGCCGTAGACTCCGCCTCCGGCGTCGCATCCACCTACTACCGCGTGAACAATGGGGCCTGGCAGACCGGCGCATCCCTGGCGCTCAACGCCGATGGCGCGCATATCGTCGAGTACTACTCGGTGGATCAGGCCGGCAACCGTGAGGCCACCCACACGTCCACAATCAAGATTGACACGCAGTCGCCCACGTCTCACGTCTATGAGCCGTTGGGCTATCAAGAGAGCGATGTGGTCACCGTGCGTTGGACCGGCGCGGATGCCGGCTCTGGCGTCCTCTACTATGATGTGGAATACAAGGATGGGGCTGCCGGTGCCTGGACTGCCTGGCGCACCGCTACGGATGAGACATCGGGCCTCTTCGTGGGCCAACGCGGCCACGTCTACTATCTGCGGAGCAGGGCGCGTGACCGCGCCGGCAACGTGGAGCAAATCCCGCCCGATGCCGGCCACGTCAAGTTCTACATCGAGCCGGTCGCCAACGGCCGCTTCGAGACGCGCGACCTACTGCACTGGAACCAGGGCGGCGTCC
This sequence comes from uncultured bacterium, assembly GCA_903872005.1. The sequence continues at coordinate 4,227 of CAIQJD010000966.1, forward strand.
TGGGCAAGCGCGTGGAATCGGGCGATGCCCACGGCGGCGGGACGAGCTACCTGGCCGTGTTGGGCAACCCGGAACTGGGGCCGTGCTATGACACATCGCCGGCGGTGCTGCTGGAAGGCGCGGCCGTCATCTCGCAGACCATCGAAGTGCCGGCGACGCCCGACACAGTTGCGCCAAAGCTGCATTTCTGGTATCATATCGTCACGTATGATGTCGTTTGGAGCGCGCGTTACAATCGGTACTACGACTCGTTCGATGTAGAGTTGGGCCTGAGCGGCGTCCCGACGCGCACCCTGTTGTTGCGCGATGGGAACTATGACCCGGCCAACGTAGGCGCCGGCCGGCCGGCCACCGACCTGGGCTGGCGAGAGGGAAATATTGACCTTTCCCCCTATGCCGGCCGCACGGTAACGCTCTACTTCAGCGCCAATAATCGGGTAGACCGGTTCTTCAATACATGGGCCTTCCTGGATGATGTGTCCATCACCGGCAGCGGGCCGACCTACAAGCTCTTCCTCCCCTCTGTCGTCAAGGAACAGGAAGGCCGGGTCGCCGCCGATTTGGCATCTGAAGATGGAGGCCCGCCGCCGCCACGCTAAACAGTGGGGAGAAGACATGACCTGTCCGTACCTCGGCTCGCGTCAGGATCAGGCAATCCATCATTCCTATCCGACTGAAGAGAACGCCTGCTATGCAGCGCGAGCCAGGGGCGGCGCGGGCTTTCAGGAGATAGGGGCCGGCCGCCAGCAGCAATTCTGCCTGGGCGACAACTTCGCCGCGTGCCCGCTCTATCAAGTCGCGCCGTCGCCGCCGGCGGCCAATCCCGAAGCGCTCTACGAACAGGGCATGGTCCACTATCGCCGACGCGAATGGATCGAGGCGCGCGACTGCTTCCGTCAGCTCAAGCTCCTTGAGCCGAACCGCAAGGCCATTGACGACTTGCTGGACGATCTCAACCTCTTCATCCAATTGCAGAGCATGCGCGCGCCGGCCGAAAGCGCCGGCGCGGCGGCCGCGTCGCCCGCCGGGCCAGCGCCGGCCGGGGCTTCCGCCGAGCAGCGCAGCGTTCGCCCTGCCGCGCCGCGCCGGCGGGCCAAACCCATCCTGTGGATTGCCCTGGCCGCCCTGTTGGTGATCGCCGTCGCCGCCGGCGCGGTCTTCGCCGGCGGACTTCTGCCTCTGCGCCCCTCTACTGCCCAAGAAGTCACCAATCTCTACAATCGCGGCCAGGCGCGCTTGGCGGTTGGCGACTACGAGGGGGCCATCACCACCTTCCAGGACTTGCTGCAAATCGCGCCTGAGAATCGGGAGGCCCAGGCCGGCCTGGAACGCGCCAAGCGCCTGAAGACCCTGTCGCAGCTCTACGCGGAAGCGCAACGCTTCATCGCCGCCGAAGAATGGGACGCCGCTTCGGAGAAGCTCAAGAGCATCCTGGAACTGGATCCCAGCTACCAGGACGCCTTTGAAATGTCCTCGCGCGTCGAGCGCCAGCGCCGGCTCATCGCCCTGTTTGAGCAGGGCAAGACCAACTACGACCTGAAGAGTTGGGGCGCTGCCTTCGCCGATTTCGAGCAGCTTCGCACCCTGGATCCCACTTTTCGCACGGCCGCCGTTCAAGAATTCCTGTTCAATGCCTACGTGAACGACGCATTGAGCCTGATTGAGCGCGCCGGCGAATCGGTGGAGCCGCTCAAGGACGCCAACCAGCGCTTTTCCAGCGCCCTGAGCATCAACCCGCGCGATAAGCGCGCCACCGAAGAGCGCCGGCTGCTCACCCTCTATCTGGATGGTCGCGTCGCCTTCAGCAAGGCCAACTGGGACGAGACGATCACCAAAGTGCGTGATGTCTACAACGCGCGGCCAGATTATGCGGCCGGCTGGGCCGCGCGCACGCTGTACAATGCCTACGTCCAGCGCGGCAACCAGTACATGGTGATCAAGAACTGCCAGGCCGCCTTAGATGACTATCGGCAAGCGGTCGCCCTGGACGGCGTGGAAGACAAGACGTTGGCGAAAGCCGGCCAGACACAAGCGCAAGGCTGCGCCGCTACGCCAACCCCCACCTATACGCCCACGATTTCGCCCACGCCGACGACCACCTCGACGCTGACCTTCACGCCATCGCCGACGCGCCCGCCGGCTACTGAGACGCCCATTCGACCAACCAATACGCCGGCCCCGCCCACCAACACGCCGGCGCCCCAACCGACCAAAGAGCCGCCGCCCACCCGCGAGCCGACTCAGCCTCCTGCGCCCACCAAAGAGCCGACGCCGCCACGTTGAGCCAGCGCCTATGCGAGCCGAACGTCCGCAAACGCTCATCATCCTGGCCTGCGCCGCTTGCCTCGCGCCGCTGTTGCTGCTACCCCTGGCCTGGGCCGAAGCGCAGACCGACGTCTGGATCAAGCAGGATACCGGCGCGGCTCGCGTGCTGACCATGCTCTGGCTGCCGGCGCGCAGCGGCGCGCTCGTTTCCATGAAAGGGGCCGGCCTCTGGTTCGCCGCGGCCAACGGCGGGTGGAGCCGCTCCAGCGTTGGACTCCCCTTCACCCTCGACCAGGGGCTTTCGGTCATTGCCCTGTCCGCCGTCCCCACCAACCCGCCGGCGCTGCTGGCCCTGACCAGCGCCGGCGCGCTCTATCGCTCCCGAGACGATGGCCGCCAATGGGAGCCGGCGTCCGCGCCGGCCGGCATTGGCGCCGCCGGCATCCTGAGTGCGGCGCCCGATGGGTCGCTCTACCTCTTCGTTGGCGCGGATGTCTACCGCAGCGCGGACGCCGGGTCAAGCTGGCGCTCCGTCGGGGCTTTGCCGGCCGGCAGCCGGCCCCTCTGCGCCGTCAGCGATCTCCCTGCGCCAGCCGACCTGTTGGTGGGGACAGAAGCCGGCCGCATCCTCAGCAGCCACGATGGCGGCGAGACCTGGGAGCAACCGGAGATGTACCTGGCGCGCGGCCGCGTCCAGGCCATCGCCGGCGGGCCGGCCGGCGTACTCTATGCCGGCACCTCCCTGGGACTGCTGCGCTCCAACGATCAGGGCAAGAGCTGGCGTCTGGCGTCGCCGGCGTTGCAAGGACAGGATGTGCGGGCCATTGTCCTCGCGCCGGGGCGCTCGACGACCTTGTATGTGGGTCTGGGGCGCAACGGCGTCTGGCGCGGCAGCGAAGATGGTGAGCGTTGGGAGAGCCTGGGGCGCGGCCTGGCGCGCCGCAACCTGGTCGCCCTGGTCATAGACACGGCCGGCCGGACGTTGATGACGGGCGCGTATGATGGCGTGTGGCGCTGCCGGCTGCCCGACGCGGCGGCCGGCAAGGCGCTGCTCCCGATGGCGTCCACGTCCACGCCGACGACCAGCCGGCCGGCGAGCGCGCCG
>CAIQJD010000967.1 GCA_903872005.1 uncultured bacterium
GTGCGCGGCATGTACATCATGGGCGAGAACGCCGTCCTGGCCGACGCCGACATCAATCATGCCCGCAAGGCGTTCGAGAAGCTGGAATTTCTGGCCGTGCAGGACATCTTCCTCTCCGAGACGGCCGAATACGCGCATGTGATCCTGCCGGCGGCCTCCTTCGCCGAAGAGGCTGGCACCTTCACCGCCACCGACCGGCGCGTGCAGTTGGTGCAGCCGGCCATCGCGCCGATTGGCGAGTGCCGGCCGGACTGGCAGATCCTCTGCGAGCTGGCGCGGCGCATGGGGCCGGCCGATGGGCCGCGCGGCAAGTTCGACTACGCCTCGCCGGCCGAGATCATGGACGAGATCGCCGCGCTGACCCCGATCTATGGCGGCATCTCTCACGCCCGCCTTAAGGCGGCGCGCGGCCTGCAATGGCCCTGCCGCACACCCGATGATCCCGGCACGCCCTACCTGCACAAGGGGACGTTCACGCGCGGCAAGGGCAAGTTCTTTGCGGTGCCCTATCGCCCGCCGGCCGAGGTGGCCGACGCCGAATATCCGTTGACCCTGACCACCGGCCGCATCATGTTCCACTGGCACACCGGCACCATGACGCGCCGCACCGCCAAGTTGGACAAAGAAGCGCCCGAAGGCTACGTGGAAATCAATCCGGCCGACGCCGAGCGGCTCAAGATCGGCAAGTCGGAGCTGGTGCGGCTCGTGAGCCGGCGCGGCGAGATCGAGACCCACGCCCGGATCACCAGGCGTGTGCCGGCCGGCGTCGTCTTCATGCCGTTCCATTTCGCCGAAGCCGCCGCCAATGTCCTGACCAACGCCGCCCTCGATCCCATCGCCAAGATACCGGAGTATAAAGTCTGCGCGGTACGCATGGAGAAGCTCGCGCGCGTGGCCGCCTAGCGCGCCGGCCCCTGTCCAGGAGGAGGAGCGATGCCCGATCTCACCCGACGCGACTTGATCATGATTATCACCCTCAGCCCGCAACTGCGGCTGGTCGGCGTTGATCTGAGCGGAGTCAATCTGGGCGGGTTGGATCTATCCGGCGCCAACTTGCGCCGCGCCAACCTGTTTGAGGCCGACTTGACGCGGACGATCCTGCGCGGGGCGAATCTGGAGGAGGCCAACCTGACCGGCGCCGTGTTGCGCGGCGCCGATCTGGAAGGGGTCAATCTGCGGGGCGCGTGCCTGGCGCGTTGCGATCTGACCGACACGACCTTCGAGTTTTCGGACATGCGCCGGGCTGACCTGAGCGATGCGATCATGGATCAGACGAATCTGCACGCCACGGATCTGCGCGAGGCTAACCTGAGCGGCGTCCCGCTCCTGTCGGCCAACCTGAACGCGGCCGTCGTCAAGGGCGTCAAGGTAGGGCAGAAGCTATTGGGACGCTCTTCGTAAGGTATTACCGCAGAGGCGCAGAGGGCGCGGAGAGAAAAGGATAAGGGATTCTTTGCCCCGACCCTTTTTTCTTTCCCTTCCCTTCCGAAACTCTGCGTTCTCTGCGCCTCTGTGGTAAAAACTCCATCCAGACGCCCACAAGGGGCGATGCTACTTGTGTGGCTCATCCAAAGCCTGGCGCGCCTTTCGCGCCAGGCTTTCTGGTGTGAAGGGTTTTTGCAGGAAGATCAGCCCCGCTTCCAAAATGCCATGCCGGGCGATGATGTCGGCCGTGTAGCCCGACATGAAGACGCAGCGCATGTCGGGGTAACGCTCCAGGAGCGCGTCGGCCAGGCGCCGGCCGTCCATTTCGGGCATGATCACGTCGGTGATGAGGAGATCAATCGGGCCGGCGTGTTCGCCGGCGATGCGCTGCGCCTCGCTCGGCGCGCCGGCGGTCAGCACCACATACCCCAGCCCTTTCAGCACGCGCTTGCCCAGGTGCAGGATCGCCTCTTCATCTTCGACGAGCAGGATCGTCTCTGTGCCGCGCGTCTGTACGACGTCGGACTCGGTATCGTCTTCGGCCGGCTCCTCTTCTTCTGCCGTCTGGAAGCGCGGCAGATAAATCTGGAAGGCAGTCCCCTGGCCCGGCTCGCTCCGTACGAAGATGCCACCGTTGTTCTGTTTGACAATGCCGAAGACGGTCGCCAGTCCCAGGCCGGTGCCCCGCCCCACGCCCTTCGTGGTGAAGAAAGGCTCGAAGATGTGTTCGAGGACTTCCTGGCTCATGCCGCTGCCGCTGTCAGCAACGGTCAGGCGGACGTAGTCGCCCGGCGCAACGTCGGTGTGGGTCCGACAGAACTCCGCGTCAAGGGTGGCGTTGGCTGTCTCGATGGTCAGGCTGCCGACGCCGGCGATGGCGTCGCGCGCATTGACCGCCAGATTTGCCAATATCTGGTCAATCTGCACCGGGTCCATGCGGACTTTCCAGAGCCGCGGGCCGGGCATCCAGGCCAGGTGAATATCTTCGCCGATGAGCCGGCGCAGCATCTTGAGCATGCTCGATACGGCGTCATTCACATCCAGGGCGACCGGGTTGATCGTCTGCCGGCGGGCGAAGGCCAGGAGCTGGCGCGTCAGGTCGGCCGAGCGGCCGGCGGCTTTGCGAATCTGCTCCAGGAATTCGCGCAGGTTACTCCCCGGCTCGGCCACGCTCAGACCCAGAGCCGCGTAGCCGAGGATGGCCTGGAGCATGTTGTTGAAGTCGTGGGCCACGCCGCCGGCCAGCCGGCCGACCGATTCCATCTTTTGCGCCTGGAAGAGTTGGGCCTGCAGCCTCTCCCGTTCCGCCTCGTGCTGTTTGCGCGCCGAGATGTCGGTGACGATCACCTGCACCGCCGGCTTGCCGGCATACAGCAGGCGCGTCGCATCCACCTCCACCGGGATGGGCGTCCCGTCCAGCCTCAGGTAGACGTCTTCGACCGGGTAGAGGCCGACTTCGCCGGCCAGCATGCGCCGGATGCGCGCCGCGCTGGTCGCCAGATTGTCGGGGTGAATGATATCGGTGATGGGCCGGCCGATGAGCTGCGCTTCCGAGGCCGCGCCCAGCAGGCGCGCGCCGGCCGGATTGGTGAAGACGATGCGCCCTTCCGAATGGACGGCGATCCCCACCGGCGCCAGCTCCAGCAGGCGCCGGTAGCGTTCTTCGCTCTCGCGCAGCGCGGCGTCGGCGCGTTTGCGGTCCGTGATGTCAATGACCACGCCGCGATACGCCGTCACCTGTCCCTGGGCGTCGCGCGCCGGCTGGCCGCGCGACATCAGCCAGCGCTCGGCGCCAGCGGGCAGGTTGACGCGCCATTCCGTGTTGATCTCAAGCCCCAGGCGCGCCGCCTCTTGCGTGGCCGCTTCCACCTGGGCCCGATCCTCTGGCCGGATCGCCTCGCGCCAGGCCGCGTAGGACGCCGGCACGCTGTACGGCTCCAGGCCGTACAGCCGGTATACCTCTTCGGACCAGGTATTCGCGTTGGTGCGTAAGTCCCATTCCCAGGCGCCGACTTTGGCCGCGGCCTGGGCCAGCCGCAGCCGCGCTTCGCTGAGGGCCAGGGCCGCGGCTGCTTCCTTGCGCTCGGTGATGTCCTGCACGATGCCGGCCATGCGCCGTGCCTGGCCCAGCGCATCGAACTGATGACCGCCGGTCGCCCAAATCCAGCGCACCGCGCCATCTCCGCGCCGGATGCGACATTCAAAGCTCCAATCCGATTGTGTGGCGACCGCCTGTTGGAATAGCCGATCTACTTCTGCTCGATCCTCAGGGATGACGTGCTGAAGGAAGATCTCATACGTCCACGCCGGGAGGGGCGTCTCATACCCGAAGATGTGATCGTGTTCCAGCGTGCGGAACGCGGTATGATCCACCAAATCCAGGTCCCAGCCGCCGGTGTGGCTCTTCGCCAGGGCGAAATGCAGCCGCTCCTCGGCCTCGTGCAGGGCCAATTCGGCGCGCTTGCGCTCGGTGATGTCCATGGTCGTCCCAAAGACGGTCACTGCATGGCGTCCCGCGCCTTCACCCTCGAATTCGACGCGGGCGTTGATGGCCAGCCAGCGCACGCTGCCATCCGGGTGAACCACGCGGTACTCGCTGGCGAGCTTCCCGCTGCCGGTCGGGACCCTGGCTGCCATGAATTCTGCAATGCGCCTCTGGCGATCGTCAGGATGGGTGTGGTTGCGCAAGTCTTCGATCGTGACGTTCGGGGTATCGAACCCGTAATGGGCTTGCGCGCGCGCGTCGAGATGCACCGCCTCGGTCTTCAGATCGGTCTTCCAGATCCCCAGCTCGGCCGCTTCGTGTCCCAGGCGCAGGTATTCCTCACTCTCGCGCAGTTTCTCTTCCGCCAGCTTGTGCTCGGTGATGTCGTTGAGCATACTCAGCATGAATTGCCGGCCGCCAATCTCGATCAGCTCCGCCGATGTCAGCAGATACCCCGGCTCTCCTGACTTCTTGCGGAAGGGCAGCTCCACATTCCGTAGCCCGTGCTCGCGGCGCACGATTTCCGTAACCCGTCGGCGATCCGCCGGCTGCCCCCACATGCCCAGCTCGAGCGTCGTGCCCCCGATGACTTCGGCGCGCGAAGTTCCCAGGATATTCAGAAATGCCTCGTTCACATCCTCGATGCGCCCATCATCCAGCTCTGTGAGGCAGATGCCGGTGGGGCTGACGTGGAAGATGGTGGAGAAACGCGCTTCGCTCTCGCGCAGGGCCTCTTCCGCCTTTTTGCGCTCGGTGATGTCGCGGCTCCCCATGACCGCGCCGATGATTTGGCCGTCGGCGTCGTACAGGAAGCGGCCGGTGGATTCGAGCCATATATAGACGCCGTCTTTGCGGCGATAGCGGAACTGCAGCGGCTGCGGGTCGTCGGCCAGCATGGCCCGAATCCCATCGGAAGCCTGGACCGCGTCGTCCGGGTGCAGCCAGTCGCCGGCCCAGCGGCCAAGCAGCTCCTCGGCGGCGTAGCCCAGAATCCGCTCGTAGGAAGGCGACACATAGGTGAAGCGTTCCTGGGCGTCCACGCTGGCGACCATGTCTACCATGTAGTCCGTGACTTGCCGCAGCCGCAGCTCGCTCTCGCGCAATGCCGCCTCGGCCTCCTTGCGTTCGGTGATGTCGCGGATCGTGCCGGTTGAGCCTACGAAGCTGCCGACTTTGAACGGCGCGCCGTTCAGTTCGCCGAAGAAGAGCGTCCCATCCTTGCGGCGCATCCGCAGCGCCAGGTTGACGCTCCGCAGGCCGTTCTCCATCGCGTTGCGAAACGCGGGGAGGGCGACCTCGATGAACTCTGGCGCCAGCAAACCAACGAAGTGTTGGCCTTGCGCTTCGGCCGGCGAGAAGCCGAAGACGGTCTGGCACGCCGGCGAGAGATAGGTGATGACGCCGCGCACGTCGGTGACGAAGACGACGTCGCTGGTCTGCTCGGCAATGGAGCGGAAACGTTCTTCGCTGGCGCGCAGCGCGGCCAGGTGTTGGGCGCGCTCCGTAATGTCAATGAAGGAAACCAGCACGCGTTCCAGGGTGGCCTCCTGGCCGGGCGGGACGACCAGGGTCAAGTCCAGCAACAGCGGCTCATGGGCCATGTTCAATACGGAAATCTCACTCTGAAAGCGCGTCTGGCCTTCGGCCAGGGCGATCATCTCTTCGCGGAAGACGCGCAAGGACGCTGCGTTGAAGTACGTCGGCAGGGGTTGTATGACTTCCGCTTCGGTCGTCGCGCCCAGCAACTTCACGCTGGCCGGGTTGATACGCAGGATGCGGACGAGACCGGCCAGCTCGGAGACCTCTTCGGGGTGCGCCTCCCAATGCGCCCGGAAGTCGGTCACGCCGGCCTGGCGCAGCCGGTCGAAGCGCGCTTTGAGCGCCGAGAAATCCTCTTCCCAGAGGGCGACGGGCGAGTTCTCAAAGAGGGAGCGGTAGCGCGCTTCGTCGGCGATGCGGCCCTGCTCGGTCGCCGCCAGGCGGAGCGTGCGCCGGAGCAGCTCCCGGTGCGTGTAGATGAAGAAGCCGGCGCTGAGCAAGAGGAGGCCGGCCAGGATGGCGCCGACCCAGATAACCCATGCCGGCAGCTTCGGCCTGGTCAACGCCGCCCGCCAGTAGCGCAGGCGCTGATAGTAGTAGGATTTCTGATCGGCGCGCAGGCTGGCGATATGCTCGTCCAACGCGGCGAGGAGCGCGGCCTGCCGGCCCCTCGGCGCGGCGAAGTAGATCTTGATGGGCGAGAAGAGGATGTTGGTCTCTTGCACCGTCGGGAAGTCCTGGCGCAAGCGCAGCCCGTTCAGCTCGCTGCTGATGCCGGCGTCCAACTGGCCGCCGGCGATCTCGGCGAAGATGTGGCGGTATTCGTCTTCTTCTAATATCTCGGCGGTCATGCCGGCGGCCGCCAGCATGGCGGAAAAATTCTCCGTATAGATGCTGTCTTTCAAGACGCCCACGCGCTTGCCTTCGAGGTCTGGCTGGGCGCGGATGGGAGATCCCTGGCGCGTGAAGACCGCGCCCCAGTCCACGTACAGGAACTCCCGGGTGAAGTCCAACGTTTGGGCGCGTGGCTCGCTCCAGCCGATGCTGGGCAAGAGGTCAATCTCGCCGGCCTGCAGGCGCGCCAGGCATTCGCTCCAGGAGCCGGGCACATAGGTCAGGCTCCAGCGCTCTTGCCGCGCGATGTCTTCGAGGACTTCAATGTACAGGCCGGCGGCCTTCCCCTCCGCATCGGTGAAGATGAGGGGTTCGAAGTTGTAAACGCCCACACGGATGGGGGGATCCTGGGCGGCGGCCGGCCGGGTTGCGCCGGCGCAGACCGCCGCGATCAGCACGCCAACGGCAAAAGCGAGGCGCATAAAGGAAAATCGTGGTCTCATCAAATATGTTCCTTGCGCGTTCTCATCGCCATTGATTTTGCGGTATCAAGAACATCGTGTAGATGCCAATAACTCACATTGCTTGCCCGTATTATACCACAGAAATGAGGGGAGCGAAAGGCCATTTTGGCGATTCTCCAGGGCGATTTCAAGAGTCCGCCCATAGTCTCACCGCAGAGGCATAGAGAACGCAAAGAAATTCAGGCTGAGGCGGGTGAACCCTGACCTTTCCCGAAACTCAGCGACCTCCGCGGTGGGGAAGCCGGGTGACTTTGAAATCACCCTGCCCCGGCGCGCGGCGCCGTTGACAAGCCGGCCGGCGTATGCTAGAATCGCCTCAGACTGACTGTCAGGAGGTTACGCCTGTGAATTTCTCCGACGCGCTACGCAGTGGGCCCATCCTGGTCGCCGATGGGGCAACCGGCACGCTCTTGCAAGCCGCCGGCCTGCCCAACGGCGTCTTGCCCGAAGCATGGAACCTGAGCCAACCGGCGCGCATCGCCGCGGCCCACCAGGCTTATGTGGATGCCGGCGCGCGCATCATCCTGACCAACTCCTTCGGGGCGACGCGCATCAAGCTGGCGCACGCCCATCTAGAGGCCGACGCCCCGCGTTTCAACGCTGCGGCCGTGGAGATCGCCCGCGGCGTCGCCGGCGCCAACGTCCTGGTGGCCGGCGACATCGGCCCGACCGGCGAATTGCTGGAGCCGTTGGGGCCGCTGAGCGCCGATGCAGCACGCCGCGCCTTCGGCGAGCAGGCGCGCTGGCTGGCCGACGCCGGCGCGGACCTGATCGTCATTGAGACGATGAGCGACCTGGGCGAGGCGCGGGCCGCCGTGGCCGGCGCGCTGGAGATGACCAAAC
>CAIQJD010000968.1 GCA_903872005.1 uncultured bacterium
GCGGCGCGACGCTGCTGGCGATCCTGAACATCCTGGAAGGTTATGACCTGGCGGCCCTGGGGCACAATTCGCCGGCCTACATCTACCTGGTCGCCCGGGCGATGAAAGCCGCCTTCGCCGACCGCAACCCGTATATGGCCGATCCCCAATTCGCCGACGTCCCGACCGATTGGATGATCGCCAAAGAGCGGGCGGCGACCTGGCGCCGGCGCATCAACGCCGGCGCGGCCATCACCGTCTCCTTCACGCAGACCGAGACGCCACACACCACCCACGTCAGCGTCCTCGACGCGGCCGGCAACGCCGTCGCCCTGACCCATTCCCTCGGCTCGTCGTCGGGCGTCATCACGCCCGGCCTGGGTTTCATGTACAACAACTCGATGATCAACTTCCACCCGCTCCCCGGCCATCGCAATTCCATTGCGCCGGGCAAGGGGCGCACCACCGGCATGACGCCGACGATCCTCAGCCGCGCCGGCCGGCCGGCGCTGGTGATCGGCGCGCCGGGGGCCACCCGCATCATCACCTCGGTGGCCCAGGTGATCCTCAACATCGTGGACTTCGGCATGTCGGTCAGCGACGCCGTCCTGGCGCCGCGTTTTGACTGTCAGGGCGAAACGATCTGGTGCCAGGCGCGCATCCCCGAATACGTCTGCGCGGAGGTACGCAAGCAACACGCCATCGAGCGGATGGCGCAGAGCCACGGCGGTCTGGGGTTGGTGCATGCGATTTGGGCCGACGCGGCGACCGGCCGGCCCAGCGGCGCGGCCGACGCCGGCGCCGGCGGCATGGCGCTGGAGGCCTAGGGCGGCCGGCCTACGGGGCGACTTGCAGAGACGCGCAGACGCTCCAATAGGTCGCGCGCGCCGCTGCGTCGGGCGGGCGCGCGGCGAAGTTGCGCCAGGCGCAGCCGAGCAACACGCCCGCCTCGCCGCGTTGCGCTTCTATCACATAGCGTGTCTGTTTGGAGATGTAGTCGAGCAGCGAATACTCGGCCACGAACCACATCACGCCGGCTGCTTCATGCGCCCCTGAAGCCAGTAGCAGGAATTCATCGCGCGGATGGTACGCGGCGCGCATTCGTTCCAGCAGACACGGCCCGGCGGCCTGTATGTCGCCGCCGGCTTTGATGTTACAGGCCGGCGCATAGACGCCGATGGTCAGCTCCACAAAGGCCGGCGCGCTCAGCGTCACGGCGTTGGGCGCGGCGTCGCGCACGACCCATTCGGCCGGATAGTCGCCGCTGAACTGCGCGCCAATGTAGCGCGCCGGGCCGGCCGGCGGCGTCGCCAGAGCGGTTGGGACGGGCGTGGGAGACGCCGGCAGCGGCGACGCCGTGGGCAGCGCGGTTGGCGTCGGCGGATGGTCGGTTGGCCGAGGCGTAGGGCTGCCGGCCGGGAGAAGCGTCGGGCTGGCCGTAGGGGCCGGCGTTGCGCTCGGCGCGGCGTTGGGACGGACGGTGACAGTCGGCGCGCTGGGCATGGGCGCCGGCCGGCACGCCGGCAAGAGCGTCAGGAGCAGCCAGAGCGCCAGCAGATTCCGCATTTTCGCCTCCCGAAAATGCATCCCCTGACTCTTTGAAACACAGGCCAGGGGATGCCCGGCGCCCTTCAATCCGTCTGGCGGCGCGTACCGCCGCGCAACTCGACCCTATCCGACGCGCCCGCGCCGGTTCTAGCCGCCCCGGCGGGGGCCGCCGGCCGGCTCGCGCCGCAGCGGTTGCAGCAGCCGGCGCCAGCCGGCGCGGATGTCGTTGCGCCGCAATTGCCACGTGCCAACGATGCCATAGGGCAGGAAGAGCACCAGCAGCATGTAGATGCCGCCGATGATGAGGGGCCAGCGCGGCCCGAAGATTTCGTTCAGCCAGTAGCCCAGCAATTGCAGCACCACCGCGCCCAGCATCGGGCCGGTCAGCGTGCCCACGCCGCCGATTATGGTCATCAGCAGCGCGCTGATGGTGGTCTCAACGCCCAGCACATCGGGCGTGGCGTTCAGGTTCCACAAGGCGTTCATCAGGCCGGCCAGCGCCGCCATCACCCCCGACAGGATGACGGCCAGCAGCTTGTAGATGAAGGTATTGAAGCCGATCATCTGCGCCCGGGCTTCGTTCTCGCGGATGGCGACCATCACCCGCCCCGGCGGGGAATCCACGACGCGCCGGGCGATGAGGTACATGAGGACGCAGAAGGCCAATGCCAGGAAATAGAAGGTCAGGCGTTGGTTGGTGGGATCCATCCACGCCGGCACGTGGATGCCGTGCAACCCGTCCTCGGCGCCGGTGATGCCGCGCAGGTCGGTCGCCTGGGATAAGATGAAGAACATCTGCGCGAAGGCCAGCGTTGCCATGGTGAGGTAGACGCCGCGCACCC
>CAIQJD010000969.1 GCA_903872005.1 uncultured bacterium
GCCGACGAGCAGCGCCAGGACGACCAGCCATGCCAGCACCATGTAACGCTTCATGACGATTCTCCTCCTACCAGTGATGGGGTTTTCCAGTTGCCACGAGTCGCAATACGCTCATCCATAACCCGTTTTGCCTCTCCGCGTCACCTCCTCGTCAAGGTACGTCTCGGCCGGCTTATGCGCCGGGCGTTTCCATTTGTCGCCAAATCAGCTCGCTGATGTCCATGAGTTTGAGCCGGCTGCGGAGCCGGTTGCGCGTCTGCTGGAACTGCATCAGGCAGGCCGGGCAAGAGGTCATCAGGACATCCGCGCCGGTGGATTCGGCTTCGCGCAGGCGCTCTTCGCCGGCGCGATCCGAGATGTCGGTGTAGCTGTAGCGGATCAGGCCGCCGGCGCCGCAGCAATACGCGTTGCCCCGGTTGCGGGGCATCTCGCGCACGGAAACGCCGGGGATGTGACGCAACAAGTCGCGCGGCGCTTCGTAGATGCCCAGCCAGCGTCCCATCGTGCAAGAATCGTGATAGGTCACTGTAATCTTAGGCGAAACGGGCTTGAACGTCAACTCGCCGCGTTCGGCCAGCAAGGCGACTTCTTCCAGCAGATGCACCGGCTCGAAGGGGAGCCGGCGGCCTAAGACCTGCGGGGCGTCGTGCTTGAATGTCTTGAGGCAGCCGGGGCAGTTGAAGACCAGGCGCTTGACGCCGAGCTTCTGGTATTGCGCGACGGTATGTTCCAGAGAGCGGCGCGCTTTCTCGACCTCGCCGGCGGCCAGATAGGGGTGGCCGCAGCACCACTCGTCGCTGAGGACGGTGTAGTCCACGCCGAGGCGCTCCAGGGCGCCGGCCGTGTCGGTCGCCATATTCTGCCGCGCATAGGCCGACGAGCAGCCGACGAAGAAGGCCGTTTCGGCCGGCCGGTCCACGCGACTGCGATTCTCCAGCCAGGCCAGGCGCTCGGCGTGGGGCGCGCCATAGACGTTGTGGCTCTCGTCCAGGCCGCCCGGTCCTTGCAGCGCCTCTTTGAAGGGGGCCGGGATGAGGCCGCGCTCGGCCAGGTCTTCTTTCATCGCGGCGAAGATGTGGGTGGTGTCCAGGTACTTGAAGCAGTTCTGGGCGCAGCCGCGGCACTCGGTACAGCTATAGATGCGCTCGGCTACGTCTTCATCGTATTCGAGCTGCCCGTCTACCAGGGCGCGGGCGATGTTGAACTTGCCCCGCGAGGCGTAGGCTTCGAAGGGCCGGCCGCGATAGGCCGGGCACTTGGTCGCCTGGCCCAACTGGGCGAAATCGAGACATTGCGCGCAGCGGTTGCACTGATAGACGATGCCGCGCAGCGCATCAATGTGACGCGTCGGTTTCTGTGGCGTATTCGTGCTAGACATGCGCGGCCTCCGCTTCCAGGTACAGCACCCCCGGATTCAGGATGAAGCGGGGATCCAGGCTGCGCTTGAGCAGCTTGAGCAGCTCGAAACTGGGGCCTAACTTGGTCATCACTTCGGGAGCGATGGCCGCCAGGATGCCGCCCGGCGACATGTAGCGCCGGCACAGCTCGTCGGTGTAGCGCGAGCGCAGCGCCAGGCCGTACTGCCAGGCGTCAGCGTCCATCTCCGGATAGAGTGTGTCAATCCAGATGAAGGCCGCGTTGCGCGAGAAGTAGATGTCGTAGCATTTGACGCGGATGTCGTAGCGCTTGAACTCTTCCGCGTGATTGATCGCGTCCTGGCGCAGGAAGCCGATGGCGTCCTTGACCGCTTCGGTAGGCAGGAAGCCGGCGACCTCGGGGCACATGAACGGCCGGTTGCCATAGTAGAAATCGGGCGGCGTGTTACGCAGCCACGAGTACATGTGCTCCGTCCAGTAGCGCCGTGTGGCGTCATGGTTCAAGGGCGTGCCGCCGAAAGACTCGCAGACCGCCTGCACCACACGTAGCCGCTCCTCGGCGGCCGGCCGCGCATCGCGCACGACGATGTGCAGGAAGGCATCGTATTGCTCGTAGCCGGCCGGCTTCGGCCCACCGAAGAGGCCGACCAGATGCGTGGCGGCGTCCTGGCGCTGGATGCCGTGCGCGGCGTCTACCGCCTGGGGATATGTAGCGAAGCCGTAGAAGGCGAACTGTTCGGCGCCGGGCACGCGCCGGATGCGGAAGATGACTTTGGTGATGATGCCCAGCGTGCCGCACGACCCGATGAAGAGGCCGGCGAGGTCGGGACCGTTGCTGTTGCGCTCGAAGAAGAGATGGCCGGCGGCTTCGTTTGCGCCGCTGCCGGTGTGGATGATGCTCCCATCGGGCAGGACGACTTCCAGGCCGACAACGTGCTCGCCGGTCATGCCGTAGCCGGCCAGCCCGTGCGGCACCGCGTTGTAGGCCACCGATCCGCCGATGGTGCAGGAGAACATCCCGCCGGGGCCGGGTACTGCCAGCTCCCAGCCGATCTTGTTCAGCTCGACATCTACGGCATGCCAGACCGCGCCGGGTTCGACGACCACGGTCTTGTTGTCCAGGTCTATCTTCTCGATGCGGCTCATCAAGTCCAACGCCATGAGGATGCAGCCCTCGCGGATGCCGTTGCCGATGAACGTGGTCGAGCGGCCCCAGATGAAGATGGGAGTCTGGAATTCGTTGGCGATCTTGACGATCTCAGAGACTTCCTGGACGGTCAGCGGGCGCACGACGTAGTCGGGCACGCCGCCGGGGCTGGGGCCGCTGTCGCGGGTGTAGCAGATGCGGTCTACCATTTTGTTGGAGACGCGCGCCGCTCCGCACACCGCTGTCAGGCGCTCCATCAATGTAGCCATCGCTTGGCGCTCCTTGTGTCAGATGAACGGGTCGTGGTGAGGCTGCCGGGGCAAGCCGGCGCGCCGCTCACGCAGACGCCCGGCCCTTGCCGGCCGGATATAGCTCGCTCTGGAGGCTTCTGCGCCGCAGATTGCGCCCCCAGTGGTCTGCCAGGTTCAGGATGTAAGTCTCGTCCAGGGTCACGAGCCGGCGGTCGCGCATCACCACCTGGCCGTCAATGATCGTCGTCTTGACGTCGGCGGCCTTCGCGCAATAGACCAGGGTATTCATCAGGTCGTGCAGCGGGGTCAGATGCGGCCGGCGCAAATCAATCAGCGCCAGATCGGCCAGCCGGCCGGGGTCGAGGACGCCGGCGTCAGTCTTGCAGGCGCGCGCGCCATGTTCTGTCGCCATGCGGAAGACATCAGCGGCCGAGATGACGGCCGGATTGCCGGCGGCGACCTTTTGCAACAGCGACGCGGCGCGCATCTCCTCGAACATGTCCAGCACGTCGTTGGAAGCCGCGCCGTCGTTGGCCAGAGCTACCGGCACGCCGCGCCGCAGCAACTCGGTCATGGGCGCGATGCCGCTGCCGAGCTTCATGTTGCTCTTGGGATTGTAGATGGGCGTGACGCCGCGCGCCTGGATGAGCCGCATATCCTCTTCGTCCAGATGCACGCAATGGACGGCCGTCAGGCGCTCGTCTACCAGGCCGAAGCGATCCAGGTAACGCAGGGGTGTTGCGCCGGCTTCCTGAGCGATCTGGGCAATTTCGTAGCGCGTCTCGGCGACGTGAATTTGCAAGCCGACGCCGAGGCGGTCGCGCTGCTCGCGGGTCCAGGTCAGCAAGTCCGGCGTGGCGAGGAAGGGCGTGGAGGGGGCCAGGACGGTCTGGATGCGCCCCTTGCCGGCCGGCGTCTTGTGCCAGCGTTCCACATAGCCCAGAGCCTCGGCCCGGCTGATCTCTGGGGCGCGGCGCAGCTTCTCCGGAATCCACCGGTCGGTCAGGGTGATCGCGCCGACGCCGCGCAGGCCAATGTCAGCCCATGCCTGAAAGACCGCGTCCATGGTCATGTCCATGTTGATGCAGCAGGTCGTGCCGCCCTGGATCATCTCCAGCGCGCCGATCAGCGACCAGGCGTAGCCCAGGCGCTCGTCGCCGGCGTCCCAATGGTCCTGGTGGATGATGTCGGCGGCGGGGTAGAGGACTTCGGCGCACCATTCGACCAGTGGGACGCCGTCATTGAGGCCCTTCAGGAAGTTCTGATAGAGATGGGTGTGGGCGTTGATGAGGCCGGGGATGACGGCGCAGCCGGCGGCTTCGATGACATCCCAGCCGGGCTGTAGCTCGAAATGGCCGATGCCGGCAATGCGATTCCCTTCGATGAGCACGTCCACGTCGCGTTCTATGCGCTCGGCGGAGCGAGCCAGATAGGCGGCGCGATGGATGAGGATGGTCACAGCCGTGTGACTCCTTTCATGACAGCATCGTTCAGGCGGCGCGGCTCCAGAGATCCAGGGCGGCTTGACGGGAGCGGGCGCGGATGGCCGGCTCGTCGGCCCCCAGGATTGCGCCGTCGCGCATCAGGAAGCGGCCGGCGACCAGCACGTTGCGGATGCTCTGCGGATTGCCCCAGAGCAAGAGCTGGTCGCGCAGATTACCGGCCGTGGTCGGCGTAGGCAAGTCCAGGGACATGGTCAGCAGATCGGCCGAGCAATCAGGCGCCAGCCGGCCAACATCGGGCAGGCCCAGGGCA
>CAIQJD010000970.1 GCA_903872005.1 uncultured bacterium
CTGCACGTCGGCCGCGCCGGCCTGTCCGATCTGCCCGCTGGGGGCGGTTTGCCGGGCTTTGATGCTGGGGCGCGTGGCGGAGATTCCGGCGCGCCGGCCACGCCGCGCGATCCCGCACTATGAGGTGACGGCTGCGGTGATCTGGCAGGCCGGCAAGCTGCTATTGACGCAGCGGCGTGAGGATAAGATGTTAGGTGGGCTGTGGGAGTTCCCGGGCGGCAAGTGCGAGGCGGGGGAGACGTTGCCGGCGTGTTTGCGGCGCGAAATCTGTGAGGAGCTGGCGCTGGAGATCGAAGTGGGCGAGGCGCTGGCGACGGTGCGGCATGCCTATACGCATTTGCGGATCACACTGCATGCTTTTGAGTGTCGGGTGTTGGCGGGGACGCCGCAGGCGCTGGGGTGTCAGGATTGGCGCTGGATCGAAGCGGGGGAGTTAGGGGCGTTCGCGCTTTCGGCGGTGGATCAGCGGATTGCGGATGCTGTGCGCCGGCGCGTTGGGGAGCAGGGGGAACCATGATGGAGTCCGTGGATTCTCAGGCCGGGATGCAGGACTTGTATCGCCTGTTGGTGGAGAATTCGTTGCAGGGGCAGGCCGTGATGCAGGATGGGCGCTTCGTCTATTTGAATGAAGCATTTGCCAGGAGCGTCGGTCATTCTGTGGAAGAGTTGCTGTCGGCCTCGATCTTTGACCAGGCGGCGGTGATCCACCCGGAAGATCGCCACATGGTGAGGGAGCGGATGCGCCGGCGATTGGCCGGCGAGACGGACGCGCCGCGCCAGGAGCTACGCATCGTGGATCGCCTGGGACGCGTGTATTGGATGGAAGGCTACAGCATCCCGATCACCTACGCCGGCCGGCCGGCTGTGCATGTCACGTTCATAGATATTACCCATCGCAAGCTGATGGAGGAGGAGTTACGGCGCAGTGAAGCGCGCGAACGCGCCAGAGCCGCGGAGATGCGGGCTATCATGGATGCGGCGCCGGCAGCCATCTGGATCGCACATGATCGCGAATGTAAGCGTGTGACCGGCAATCGGGCGGGGAATATGCTCCTGGGGGCCTTGCCGGAGCAGAATCTCTCGGCCACCGCGCCGCAGGGTGAGCGGCCGGAAAATTTCTCGATCGTTCGCTCTGGCGCGCCGGTGCGGCCCGAGGAACTGCCGTTGCAGCGGGCGGCTGCGCTGGGGGAATCGTCACAGGGCGTGGAGCAGGAGTTGGTCTTTCTGGACGGGAAACGGCGTTACCTGTGGGGCAATGTGGCGCCGCTGTGGGACGAGCAGGGCCGGCCGCGCGGCGCTGTGGGGGCATTCGTAGACATCACGGAGCGCCGGCAGGCCGAGGCGGCGCTGCGCGAGAGCGAGGAGAAGCTACGCACGCTGGTAGACTGCATCTCGGACCTGGTATTCACGCTGGACCTGGAGCAACGGCACACAGGCATGTATGGCGCATGGTCGGGGCGCTTTGGCTACGTGGCAGCGCAATTTCAGGGGATGACTTTGCGGGAAATGGGACCGACGATTAACACCGCGTTGCACGAGGCGATGAATGCGCGCGCCCTGGCGGGTGAAGCTGTGTTGTACCAATGGGAGGCGCAGACGCCGGCCGGCGGGCGCTGGATGCAGACGAGCTTGTCTCCGCTGCGTGGCGATGATGGCAGGATCCGAGGACTCGTGGGCGTGGGGCGCGATATCAGCGAGTTGAAACGGGCCGAGGAGAGCCTCCGCCGGCGCAATCAGGATTTGCTGTTGCTGAACCGGGCGGCGCGCGAGTTCAATGGCTCGCTCAATCTGGACGATGTGCTGCGCCGGGTCCTGGAGCAGACGAGCGCTTTCTTCGGCTCGGCGCGGACGACGGTGTGGCTGTATGACGCGGAGGGCGATGCGCTGGTGTGCCGGCAGGGCATGGGGGCAGGGCGTGAGCGGCTACAGGGCCATCGGCTGGGGCGGAATGAGGGATTTCCGGGCTGGGTGTTCGAGCATGGCGTGAGTCTGAACGTGGGCGATCACCTGAGCGACGCGCGTCGGGCCGTGTTGCCGAACGAGGATACGCATAGCATCCGGAGATCGGTGTTGAGCGTCCCACTGCGGGTGCGCGATCAGATCTTGGGCGTGTTGCAGGTGGCGCGCATTGGGGTGAATCAGTTCATGCCTGAAGATCAAGCCTGGTGTGAGGCCCTGGCGGCCATGGCGGCGACCGCCGTGGAGAACGCGCGCCTGTACGAGATGACGCGGCGGGACGCGGAGACGCAGGCCGTATTGATCCAGGAGATCAACCATCGGGTCAAGAACAATCTGTCGGCGATATTGGGGCTGCTGTACACGGAGCGGCAATTGGCGGATGTGCGGCAGCCGGCGGATTTCCCGTTGGTGATGGATCACGTGATTGGTCGGGTCAGAGCGTTGGCAACGACGCACGATATGCTGACGCGGGCCGGCTGGGGCGAGATTCGCTTGAGCGATTTGGCCACGCAGGTGCTACACTCTGCGATCACGCTGACTGCCGGCGACAAGCTGGCGATGTTGGATGTGGAGCCGTCGCCTGTGGCCGTTGGGCCGGCGCAAGCGCAGAACGTGGCGCTGGTGATCAATGAGCTGGCGACGAACAGCATCAAGCATGCCGAGGCGCAGGGCGGCGTGTTGCATATCCGGGCGCGTTTCGCCCGCGAAGGGGATCAGGTCGTCGTAGAGCTGCGCGACGATGGGCAGGGATTCCCCGACGATGCGTTGCGGCCGGCGCGCGGGGGGATTGGGCTGGCGTTGGTGCAGCAGATCGTGATTGGAGCTTTGGGTGGGCGGGTAACATTCGGCAATGAAAACGGGGCGCTGGCGCGAATCAGTTTCCCCATTAAGGAGTGAGGCGCCAATGGCAGGGAGAAGTGATGTGCGCGTGTTGGTAGTTGAAGATGACTATCTGATCAGCGCGTTGATTCAGGGGATCTTGACGCAATTGGGCTACACGGTGGCTGGCTGGGCTTCTGGCGGCGAGCTGGCGGTCGAGATGGCCGAGAGCCTGCGGCCGGACGTGATTTTGATGGACATGAAATTGCCGGACACCGATGGCATCGAAGCGACGCGGCGTATTCAAGAGCGCCGGCCGACGCCAGTGGTGATGATGACGGCCTATGATAATGCCGGCTTCGTGCAGCGCGCCAGCGACGCCGGCGTCTGTGCGTATCTGGTGAAGCCACCGGATGCCGGCCAGATCGAGCGGGCTCTGATCGTGGCGCGGGCGCGCTTCGAGGATTTGATGGAATTGCGCCGGCTGAATGGGCAGTTGCGCGAGGAGATCGCAGAGCGCCGGCGGGCCGAAGAGA
>CAIQJD010000971.1 GCA_903872005.1 uncultured bacterium
CGGCGCGCCTTCTGGTCCATCGTCCCGCCGCTGGCCGTCTTCGCCATGCTCTACATTGCCGCCTTTTGGAACAGCTCCGGCGCCCTGGCCCTGCCGGCGCAAGCTGTCAAATCGGTCGTCGCTCCAGACACCAGCAGCAAGGACTACATGTCCAACCTCTATCGCACCATTGAGAACGTGAACACCAACTTCACGATCCACCAGGTGCCGCTGACCGGCGTCGGCTTCGGCCGGCCGTTCTACATCATCGTCGCCATGCCCGATATCAGCTTCTTCATCTGGTGGCAATACATCACCCACAACTCCATCCTTTGGATGTGGATGCAGACCGGCGCGGGCGGCTTCTTCTCGATGCTCTACATGGTCGGGCTGGCTATCGTCGTCGGGGCGCGCGCCGCCTGGCGCATGCCCAGCGGCGACATGAGCGCCGCTGCCCTGACCGCCGCCTTTTACATCATCATGCACTTTCTGTACGCTTACGCCGACATGAGCTGGGATAACCAGAGCATGATCTACGTGGGCCTCATGATGGGCCTGATTAACAGCATGGAGCGCATCGTCGCTCAACCCATTCCGACGCCGGCCAAACGCTGGCATTGGGAACCCGAGCCTCAGCCGGCGCCCGGACTGCTCCCCGTCCCGGCAGACGATGACACTGACCCTATCGCTGACGAAGCGCGCGCCACGCGCGAGGAGGGCTTCCTATGAACCGACTGCTCACCGTCCTGGGCGAAGAACTGGCCGGCGTCCATCCGCGCCTGCTCCTGGCGCAAATCCTCATGGCCCCCTTTCCGCCCTACGCCGGCAGCCGGCTGCGCGCCGCCGCTTTGCGCCTGGCCGGCTTCCACATCGGCCCCGGCGTCGTCTTCTGGGGCGCGCCGACCATCACCGGCGACGGCGACCTCTATAGCCGACTCCACGTCGGCCGCGAATGCTGGTTCAACGCCGGCTGCTTCCTGAATCTGGGCGCAGCCATCCGCATCGGCGACCGCGTCTCCATCGGACATCAGGCCATGTTCCTGACCGACACGCACCAATTGGGCGACGCGACGCGGCGCGCCGGCCCCCTGCGCGCCGCGCCCATCACCATCGGCGACGGCGCGTGGCTGGGCGCGCGCTGCACCATCCTTCCCGGCGTGAACATCGGCGCCGGCGCCATCGTAGCCGCCGGCGCGGTCGTGACGCGCGATGCGCCGGCCAACACCCTCGTCGGCGGCATCCCTGCCGTCGTCTTGCGCTCTCTCGATACGCCTCAGGAATAAGCTCCGCCGAACGCGCCAGAAGCGCCGGCGCGCTCACGAAACACGCATATACACAGATATATCCCAACCTAAAGTCTACTTGTATTTCTCTTCATCTTATGCTATAATGATGTGCCAGCGAATTCTTGCTACGCATCGCGCCGATCTTTTTTCCAGACGGATAGGATGTTTTCGCGATGAATCTCAGTTCCGCATGGAGTGACGGATGGGCAGTGCTACGCGCCCGATGGTATCTGCGCCGGGCCACGCGCGTGGGGACACGCGTCCGCCTCTGGGGCCACCCATCCATCCAGAATTGGGGCATTCTGGTCGTCGGCGAGCGCGCCCGACTGGTCTCCACGGTCGCCCGATTGGAATTGGTAGCCGGCAGCCACGCTACCCTGGAAATCGGCCCCGGCGTATTCATCAATTATGGCGTGTCCATCTCCGCCAATCAACTGGTACGCATCGGCCCACGCTGTAGCATCGGCACGCACGTCATCATCATGGACAACGACTTTCACCGGCTGGAGCCGGCGCGGCGCAATGAGCGCCCCGATTCTGCCCCCATCATCCTCGAAGAGAACGTTTGGTTGGGAGCACGCGCAATTGTGTTGAAAGGTGTGACCATCGGCGCCGGCAGTGTCGTGGGCGCCGGCAGCGTCGTAACCAGAAACATTCCGCCGGGTTGCCTGGCTGCCGGCGCGCCGGCGCGCATCATTCGCAAGTTGGAGTGAACTAGCATGAGCAACATCTGCGTGGTTGGAACCGGGTACGTTGGATTGGTGACTGGCTCCTGTTTCGCCGATATGGGCCATCGCGTCATCTGTCTCGATGTGGACGAAAACAAAATTGCCCGGCTGAAGGCCGGCTACTTGCCGATCTATGAACCGGGGCTGAAAGAGCTATCCGCGCGCAACATCGCCGGCAAGCGCCTCACTTTCACCACCAACTACGCCGAGGCCCTGGCCGAAGCCGAATTCGCCTTCATCGCCGTCGGAACGCCCTCAGGCGTAGACGGAGAAGCGGACCTGCAATACGTGCGCGCCGTCGCCGAGTCCATCGCCGATACCGTCACGCACCCCATCACCATCGTCAACAAATCCACGGTGCCGGTAGGCACCGGCGACTGGGTCGCCGACATCGTCTGCAAGCGGCGCGGCGACGACAGCCTACGCTTCAGCGTGGTCTCGAATCCCGAATTCCTGCGCGAAGGCTCGGCCATCAACGACTTCATGAACCCTGACCGCGTCGTACTCGGCTCTCTCGACCGGCAAGCCGCCATCCACGTCGCCCAGCTCTACCTGAGCTTGCGCTGCCCGGTCATGATCACCGACCTGCGCACGGCCGAGATGATCAAGTACGCGTCCAATGCCTTCCTCGCCACACGCATCTCGTTCATCAATGAGATCGCCAACATCTGCGAAGAGATGGGCGCCGACGTGTCCGAAGTCGCCACCGGCATGGGCTACGACCGCCGCGTGGGGCGCGCCTTCCTGGACGCCGGCCTGGGCTGGGGCGGAAGCTGCTTCCCCAAAGACGTCA
>CAIQJD010000972.1 GCA_903872005.1 uncultured bacterium
CCATGGTGATCGTGGTGGTCGGGCTGCTTGCCTATCCTTTTGGGAATGCCCTGTACCTTTCGCTGACGAAGAAGACCCTGGGGACGCCGGCGGTATTCATCGGACTGAAAAACTATATCGAACTCCTTACCGATGACCCACGTTTCCTCAAGGTTGCGATCAATTCTTTGGTCTATACGGTCTTCGGTGTGGCCGGCAAGCTGTTCTTGGGCATGGTCATGGCGCTCGTTCTGAATCAGGAGATTAAGGCACGCGGTTTCTTCCGCGGCCTGTTACTGGTCCCCTGGGTGATGCCCACGGTCGTGACCGCGTTGACTTGGCGATGGCTGTTCGACGCCACTTTCGGGGTGATCAACTACATTCTGAAGAACCTGCACCTGATCACCGCCCCGATAGCCTGGTTAGCCAACAAACAGACGGCGATGATGGTGGTCATTTCGGCCAACATCTGGCGCGGCTTTCCGTTCTTTGGCATCAGCCTTCTGGCCGGCCTGCAGGCGATACCCAAAGAGTTATATGAAGCAGCGGAGATTGACGGCGCGTCCATGTGGGAGCGATTCATCCACATTACCGTGCCAAGCTTGCGCGCGGTGACGATCGTCGCCACTCTGCTTTCGACGATTTGGACGTTCAACGATTTCGTGCTGCCCTGGGTCACCACCGGCACCGGGCCTAGCGACGCCACGAACATCTTCGGGACGTATACCTATCAACTTGGATTCCTCGGCAGCCGGCTCGGCTATGCCATCGCCGCTACCGCGATCATGATGCCATTCCTGGTGGTGTTCATTCTCCTGTTGGCGCCGCTGATGTGGCGGGAGGACTAGAAGATGGCGTTTACCCGAAGCCACAAGGTACAGCAGCGCGCCACGAAAGTTATCACCTACGTGACCCTGGCGCTTATGGTCATCATGGTGCTGTTTCCGCTCTATTTCGTCGTGCTGACTTCACTGCGTACGCCGAAGCAGGTCTATGCGCAACAGGGGATGCTCACGCCGGCGAATCTGACGTTCGCGAACTACATCAAGCTCTTTGATGGCACTGCCATGCCGCAATGGATCTGGAACACCGTCATCGTTACGGTGGTGACGACGTTTACCAGCCTTGCGATTGCCACGGTTGGCGCCTATGCTGTGGCGCGCCTGAAATTCCGCGGCGCCCAGACGATGGCGAAATCCGTGCTGTTCATGTATCTGCTGCCGGCTACGTTGCTCTATATCCCACTCTTCGTCTTGTTGAACCAGTTGGGGCAACTCAACAGCCGCGCGGCGCTCTTCTTGAGCTATCCGACGTTCCTGTTGCCATTCTGCGCGTGGATGCTGTTGGGGTACTTCAGGAGTCTACCGGAGGAGCTGGAGGACGCCGCACGCATTGATGGTTGTTCCAGGTTCGGCGTGTTGTGGCGTATTGTCATTCCTCTCTCCGCGCCGGGCATTATCGCCGCGGCGATCTTCAGCATTACGAATGCGTGGAACGAGTTTCTCTATGCCCTGGTATTCATCCAGAGCGAGCGGCTGTGGACGGTGCAGATCGGATTGCAGTCCTTCCAATTGGCAGATACTATGGTCTGGGGCTTGACGATGGCCGGCGCGGTGTTGACGACGCTGCCGCCGGTGGTGCTATATATGCTGTTGCAGAAGTACGTGGTGTCCGGCATGACGGCCGGCGCGGTGAAAGGTTAGTATCCGGCAGGTAGCCGAATTCAGAAGCATGATTGAGGAGACACCTAAACATTATGCGGGCAGTGCAACTCGTGGCGCCAGGGAAAGTAGCGTATGTGGATACGCCGCAGCCGGCATTGAAGCCGGGGTATGCATTGGTGCGAACCAAATTGCTGTCCCTGTGTGGCAGCGATGTCCATGCGGCCTATTACGAGGACGCGCAACACTATCCACAGAAGCCGGGAGTCACCGGGCATGAGATGATCGGCGTCGTGGAGGCGGTGGATGCCCCGGGGTGTGATCTGAAAGTCGGGACTGTGGCGCTGACCTTAGCGCCCTATCAAGAGGCGATGGCAGAGTATTACCTGGCGCCGGTGGAAGATGTCCTGGTTCTGCCGCCCAGCAAGCGCCCATGGGAGCATTTCCTCATGGCGCAGCAACTGGGTACGGTCATCTATGCGTGCAAGCGCATCCCGAATATCATGGGGAAGGATGTGGCGGTCATCGGGCAGGGGTCGGCTGGCCTGTTTTTCGATGCGATGTGCCGGCGGATGGGCGCGGAGAAGGTCATCGGTCTGGACTTGATGCAGGCGCGGGTGGATGCCGGCTTGCGCTTTGGGGCAACGCATACGGTCAACAACTCGAAGGAAGATGCTGTGCAGGCGGTCGAGCGGATCACCGATGGCAAGCTGGCGGATGTGGTCATTGAGGCGGCCGGCGAGGTGGAGACGATCAATTTGACCGCGCATCTGGTGAAGCAGTACGGGCAACTGCTCTATTTCGGCGTGCCGCGTGCGACGATCTTCACGTTCGACTTCTGGACATTCTTCCGCAAGTACTGCTATACGACTTCTTCCGGCTCGTCGGCTTTCGAGCCAGGGCGTCGGTCGTTCCGCATGGCCCTGGACCTGGTGGGGAGCGGGGCGATTGATGTTTCGACGATGGTCACGCATCGGTTCCCCTTCGAGCGGGTGCAAGAGGCTTACGATCTGGCGAAGTCGCGCGAAGATGGCGCGGTGAAGATCGTGATCGAGATGCCGGGTTACTGCCAGGGTTGAGCGCGGCGCAGCGCCGCGTGGGATACGACCAGTGCGAGAGCCAGCGTCCCAAGTGGTGGGAGGCTGGCTCTCGCGCGCGTGTCGGGTAAATGGGTCGCGACGCTATAGCGGCTCCGGGGCCGGCACGGAGCGTTCTTGGGCCAGGCGTTCCAGGCTCGCCACGACGGATGGGTGGAGCGGTATGCCGTTGGCGCTGCGGTCGGCGCAGCACTCGGCCTCTTTTTCGCCGGCGATGTAGATGCGATCCTGTCCCGGGGCTTTGGGCGATTCTTTGATCTTGGTGAGCAGTTGATCGACGCGTTCTTTGAACGCTTCGGCCGGCTGGAAAGCATCGACGCGGATGGCGCCGAAGAAGTGCGCGATGGTTGGCTCAGGACAATTGGGGTAGATATTCATGAAGGCGCTGGGCGTATCGGCCGAGAGGCAGGCAGAGAGTAGCTCCACGCCCAGGGAGAGGCCGAAGCCCTTGTATCCGCTGGTGTCTTCGCCGGCGCCGCCGAGGGGCAACATGCCGCCGCGACGATCCAGGGTGTTGCCGCGCCAATGGGGGAACTCGCGCGGGTCCTGGCCCATGCTGCCGTCGGCCATCAGGAACCAGCCGGGGGAAATGGGCTTGTTCTCGCGGATGGCGATTTCTAGCTTGCCGTAGGCTTTGACGCTGGTCGCCATGTCGAGGACGAAGGGGTGTTCGCGGCCGGCCGGCACGGCGAGGGCGATGGGATTCGTGCCGAGCAATGGCTGCAACCCGAAGGTGGGCAGGACGCCGGGGCCGGCGTCGGTCATGCAGTAGCCGATCATATCTTTTTGCAGGGCCAGGGCGGCGTAGTGGCCGGCCGCGCCGAAGTGATGCGAGTTACGCACGGCCACGGTGGCAGAGCCGACTTGCGCGGCCTTCTCCATCGCCAGGCGCATGGCGAAGACGGCAGTGGGGTGGCCGAGGCCGCCTCCGCCATCTACCAGGGCTGTCGCCGGCGTCTCATGGACGATGGTGATGGCGCGTTTGGCGTGATAGGCGCCTGAGAGGATGTGGTGCGCGTAGAGGGCCAGGTGGGCAATGCCATGCGAATCTACGCCGTGCAAGTCGGTGTCTATCAATACGTCCGCGGTGGTTTCGGCCTCGGCGGCCGGCACTTCGCAGGTTTGAAGGATGCGCGCACAGAACCAGTGCAAGCTGGCAGCCGAGTATCTCGGAAGCTGATCCATTTCCCCGTTTCCTCCCCGATCTGTTGAATGTGGCAACGAGACGAAGACTTTGAACCATTGTGCCACGCAAAGCGCCGGCCGTCAAACGCCGGCCGGCGCCATCAACCATGTAATTCTGGATGGATTCCAAGAGAAATCTGAACCATTTCTGGATAACTTTCCTGTATCCTATCACCAAGCGCAAGTGAAGTGAGGAAATCGCTGCGAGGCGCGTCCCGGTCGGGGAGTCCGCTGCCCCCCAGAAAAGGCGAACCCTGGAAACTCATGCGCCTGGACACGCTCCGCAGTTAAACAGGAGGAATATGATGAAACTGAGACAATTAGCCTGGAGAATTGTGGCATCGCTATGTTGTGTCTGGCTATGCGTGGGCGCAGTGGCGCTGGCGCAAAGCCCTACGCCGCCGGCTCCGCCGGCGCCGGGGAGCATGACCCTGGAGCAGACGCTCTCCGATGGGGCGCAGCGCAACACCATCGCCTTCGACGCGCTGGCCTTCTTGACGGGCAGCCTGGGCGCTGACTCGTTCTTTCCGCCCGGCAAGGTCGCGGATTTCTGGGGTTTCCAATTCCTGCGGGACAACGACCCGAGTGGCATGGGACACAACACGGATTTCCTGACCAGGGCGGCGCTGAATATGTTGCAGACATTGACATCGGCGCAGCGTGCGGAATTGATTGCGCTGGCGCAAAGTCAGGTGAGCGCGATCAATCAATACGGCTACGATCGCTTCGTCTTGATGGCGGCGTTCAGGCGCTTGTTGTCGGGCGAAGCGCCGGCCGGCAGCGCCGGGCTGGATCTGGCGGCGGTGCAAGCCTATTCGGCGCAGCTCTATCGTCTGGATGGCGTGATCAGCTATCAGCGGGCGCAGGTGATGGGCACGCTCATCAGCCAGTTGACGACAAGCCAACGCGCCTATCTGGATGCAATGGTGGGCAAGGGGATGTTGACCTGGCCGGTTGTGGCGGAGCCAGAGGACATGCGCGGGCTAGATAGGGACGTGAAGGTGGCCGTGATGACCTACGCCGGCGACATGTTTAGCTGGTACGCCGGCTCGATCCAGGCAGATGTCTATTTCTGTCCGGAGCGGCAGGGCACCTATTTCGGGTCGTTCTACATGAAGGATGCGCCGGCGGTCGGCAATCCGGGCTACAGCATCCCGGTCACCATGACGGCTGAAATGGGCGAGACGTTCCTGCAGGCGCTCACGACTCAGCAGGGGTCCGTGATCACCGAGTTGGTGGCCGCGCAGAAGCCGGCGCTGTATGCCATCGTAGACCGGCGCACAGAGGTGTCCACGTTGCTGCGGGGCTTCATGGCGGGCACGACGCCAGATCAGGCGCAGGTGTTGGGCCTGATGGAAGCATACGGCCGGCTGGATGGCGAGATCATCTACCGCTACGCCACTGCCTTCGCACAGGTCAACGGCGGCCTGACGGAAGCGCAGCGGACGCAATTGACGGGGCTACGCACGCTGATCCTGGGCAATCTGTCGCAGCCCAGCGGCGCGTACCTGTACTCTCAGGCGATCAGCATGCCGACGATACCCAGCAGCGACTTCCTGTTCGCCGGCGCGGGGACGCCAGTTCCTACCTCCACGCATACGGTGACCCCGACCAGCACATCCACGCCGGCGGCGACAAGCACGCCCACGCGGAAACCGTCCTCCACGCCAACGCCGGCCCCGACGGTGACGATCACCCGGATCATGCCGGCTGTCGCCAATCAGGGACAGCGCAGCGTTCTCGTCGCCATCACGCTGTCGTCCGCGCAAGGGTTGCCGAGTCAAGCGCCAAGCAGCGTCAAGATCGGCGGTCTGGCGGGTCGGAGCGTCACGCGATCTGGCACGGCAATCAGGGCCGTGTTCGATTTCCCGGCCAGTGAGCCGGCGGGACGCAAAGATGTCACGGTGACCTTCAATACGCAGGGCGGCAAGACAACGATCACGCAGGCCGGTGGTTTCGAGGTGCGCTCGAACAGTCAGCCGCCGACGCCGACACGGCCAGCCGGCCGGCCGTAGTACCCTGAATCGAGTGAGCCGGCGGGAGATCTGGGGCTGCCGCCGGCCCATGCCGGGGACGCCGCGCCGAGCGGCGAATCTTCGTAGACGAGGATGGCGAATGACGAGAGTGGGGATCAGGTGGTTCCGCATCGCTCTGGCTTGCGGGGTGCTATTTTGGTGCGGCGTCGGCTGCTTGGCCGGGAATGTTGGCGCCCAGCCGACGCCCATGATGACAGAGGCGGCGCAGCCGAGCGTGGCGCGAACGGCGGAAGCGACCGGGCGGCCGGCGCCGGAAAGATCGTCGGCCGGCGTATCCAACATGGCGCTCATTCCGGGCGGCGAGTTCGCGATGGGCGACCATCACGGGTATCAGGATCCGAAGATGGTTGGCAGTGATGAGACGCCCATTCACACGGTGCGCGTGAATACGTTCTATTTGAGCGCCACCGAGACGACGAACGAGCAGTTCGCGGCGTTCCTCAATTCGGTTCAGTTGCGCGACGAGATTGAGGCGCGGGATGGGTTCGTCTATGGCAAAGGCGGAAACGAGCTGTATTTTGCGACGCGCCAGGTAGATCGTTACAGTCGCATTGGATGGGATGGCAGCGCCTTCACGGTGCTGGATGGACGCGGCGCACATCCTGTGACGAGCGTGCGCTGGTTTGGCGCGATTGCTTTTGCCAATTGGCTGAGTCTCCAGAATGGATTTGAAGCCTGCTATGATCTTTCGAGCGGCGCCTGGGACGCCTCCAAGAAAGGCTATCGTCTGCCGACGGAGGCCGAGTGGGAGTATGCCGGGCGCGGCGGCCTATATGACCCATATCGCAATTTCCCCTGGGGCGACGAGCCGGATCAGACCAAAGCGAACTGGCCCAACTCCGGCGATCCCTTCGAGACGGGGCCGCTCCCCTGGACAACGCCGGCGGGGTTCTACAATGGCCGGCTGCAGAACAAGGCCGACTTCGACTGGCCGGGCAGCCAGGAGACCTATCAGACCTCGGATGGGGCCAATGCATACGGGTTGTACGATATGGCCGGCAACGTCTGGGAGTTCGTCTACGACTGGTATGCCCGTGATTACTACAGCCGAAGCCCGCAGGACAACCCGCGCGGGCCGGATGCCGGCTCGCCCATGCCGGACGGCAAGCCCTATCGCGGGATGCGCGGTGGCAACTGGTACAACGGCGATTTCGGTTGGTCGCGGGTATCGAACCGCGATCCCAGCTACTTCCGCGGCCCGGAAGACCCGAACCATCCTTATTATCACGTCGGCTTTCGCCTGGCGCTGGACGCCGAAGCCGCAGCGCGTTGAGAGGAACATGAGCATGAAAACGTCCCCGATCTTGATCGCCCTCGTCGTCCTGATTTTGAACCTGACCATGTCAGGTTGTGGCGTTGCGACGCCGACGCCGGCGACTGCGCCGGCCGCGTCCCCGACGTCTGCTCCGACGCCGACGGCTGCCGCGCAGCCGACGCTCAAACCGCCTCGGTCGGAGACGCCGGCCCCGCCTGAGCAGAAGCCGGCGCCGCAGGGTGGCAACCAGCCGCCGGCCCGCACGCAGAGTGCAGTGACTACCGTGGCGCAGCCGGTTGGGTTGATCGTGAATACGCCCCAGTCCTACGCCGGCTACACCCTCTTCGCGCCCAAACACCACACGGCCACCTATCTGATTGACAACCAGGGGGCGGTCGTCCATGCGTGGACTGGCAGCAAGTACGAGCCGGGACAATCGGTCTATCTGCTCGAGAACGGTCATCTTCTGCGTACCTGTATGACCAAAGGGCCGCTCGGCACCGGCGGCGGCGAAGGCGGCCGCGTGGAGGAATATGATTGGGATGGCAAGCTGGTCTGGGAGTTCGACTATTCCACCGATCAGCGCATGCAGCACCATGACATCCATCCACTGCCGAACGGGAATATCCTGATGTTGGTCGTGGAGAAGAAGACCTACGATGAGGCCATCGCGGCCGGCTTCCCGCTGAGCAAGCTGGAAGGAGAGGTCAAGCGGCAAGGAATGATGCTGCCGGACATGGTGGTGGAGATCAAGCCCGTCTATCCCGCCGGCGGTCAGGTGGTTTGGGAATGGCATGTGTGGGATCATCTTGTGCAGGACGCCGATTCGGCGAAGGCAAACTACGGCAACGTGGCGGAACACCCGGAACTCATTCAGGCCGACGATGAAGGGAAGGCCGTGCCGGCGTTTTGGAACCACATGAATTCTATAGACTACCATCCGGCGTTTGATCAGATCATGTTGAGCGTGCGGGGCAATAGCGAACTCTGGATCATTGACCACAGCACGACGACGA
>CAIQJD010000973.1 GCA_903872005.1 uncultured bacterium
CCGGCTCCTACTTCGTCGAGCATCTCACCGACGAGATCGAGCGCCGCGCCGTGCAATACATCGAGCGGATTGACGGCATGGGCGGGGCGCTGCGAGCCATCGAAGCCGGCTACATCCAGCGCGAGATTCAGGAGAGCGCCTACCGCTATCAGTTGGCGGTTGAGCGCGGCGAGCAGGTGGTGGTGGGCGTCAATAAGTTCACCACGAAGGGCGAGAAGCCGTTGAGCCGGCTGCGGGTGGACCCGGCCGTAGGCGAGCAACAGGTCGCCCGGCTGACGGCGCTCCGCCAGCGGCGCGACGCCGGCCAGGTCGCGACGCTTCTGGGCCGGCTGAAAGCGGCCGCCGCCGGCGCGGGGAACCTGATGCCGGATTTCCTGGCCTGCGTCGAGGCGTATTGCACCCTGGGCGAAATTTGCGCTGTCTTGCGCGAAGTCTTCGGCGAATACCGTTCCAGCTCAGACCTGTGAGCCTGGCACACGAAACCCTTGAGGACCCCGAGACCTCAAGGGTTTCCCCAGAGAGGAGGACCTGATGGCGACGATCAAACGCGTGGAGCATATCGGCATTGCGGTGGAGCAAATTGACGCGGCCCTGGCATTCTATACGAACGGGCTGGGCGTAACATCTGTGGAGCGCAAAGACGTTCCCGAACAAGCGGTGCGGACGGCGTTCCTGCCGGCCGGCGAGACGCACCTGGAGCTTTTGGAGCCGATGACGCCCGAATCCACCATGCGGAAGTTCCTGGACAAGCGCGGCGAGGGGATCCACCACATCTGCCTGGAAGTGGATGACATCCAGGCGGCGCTGGATCAACTGGCGGCGCAAGGCTATCAGCTCATTGACAGCAAGCCGCGCCAGGGCGTGCACGGCCTGGTCGCCTTCGTGCATCCCAAGAGCAGCCACGGCGTGTTGATTGAGCTGACGCAGTTGCATTCATAGAGCAGCGGAGCCGATCAATATGCCACTAGAACGCGGCATGGTGCAAATCTACACCGGCGACGGCAAAGGCAAGACGACAGCGGCGCTGGGCCTGACCGTGCGGGCCGCCGGCTATGGCCTGCGCGTCCACATCGTGCAATTCCTCAAAGGCTGGCCGCACTATGGCGAGCTGGAGGGCGTCAAGTTCTTGCCCAACGTCACCCTGCGCCAATTCGGGCGCGAGGGCTTCGTGAACCCGAAGCGGCCCCAGCCGGCCGATTTCGAGCGCGCCGGCGCGGCCTTGCAGGACGCGCGCGCCGCCATGTTGAGCGGCGTCACGGACATCGTCATCCTCGACGAGGTCAACAACGCCCTCGAGTTGGGCCTCGTCTCGGTCGAAGCGGTCGTGGCGCTGCTGGAGGAGCGGCCGGCGCATGTGGAGTTGGTGCTGACCGGCCGCGGCGCGCCAGAGGAGATTTGCCGGCGCGCCGACCTGGTGACGGAGATGCGCGCGGTCAAGCACCCCTACGATGGCGGCATTGCGGCGCGCAAGGGGATCGAATACTAGCCACGGACTCGCGCCGCGTTGCTTCTTTCCACGCATCGGAGTATAATGGCGGCGACAGCCGGCCATAGTGCGCCGGCTTCGCCCTTGCACCATCCCACACAGGAGGCATACCTATGGGACAGATCCTCTCTTGGCTCTTCTCCACGGCCGGCGTCTTGATCGTCCTGGTCATCATCATCCTGGCGGCATCCATCCGCATCGTCCAGGAATACGAACGCGGCGTCATCTTCCGGCTCGGCCGGCTGATTGGCGCGAAGGGACCGGGCCTCTTCCTCATCATCCCCTTCATTGACCGCATGGTCAAGGTGGATTTGCGCGTCGTGACATTGGACATCCCGGCGCAAGAGGCCATCACCCGCGACAACGTCACCGTCAAAGTCAATGCCGTCGCCTACTTCCGCGTCATGGACCCCAACAACGCCATCGTCAAGGTAGAAGACTTCCGTCGCGCCACCTGGCAGATCGCCCAGACCAGCCTGCGCTCGGTCCTGGGCCAATCGGACCTGGACGACCTGCTGGCGCACCGCGATGACATCAACCAGCGCCTGCAGCAGATCATTGACGAGCAGACGGAACCCTGGGGCATCAAGGTCAGTATCGTCGAGGTGAAGGACGTGGAGTTGCCTGACACCATGAAGCGCGCGATGGCGCGCCAGGCCGAGGCCGAACGCGAGAAGCGCGCCAAGATCATCCACGCCGAAGGCGAGTTCCAGGCGTCGCAGACGCTGACCAACGCCGCCGACGTAATCGCCGCCCAGCCGGCCGCGCTGCAACTGCGCTACCTGCAGACCCTCTCGGAAATCGCCGTCGAGAAGAACTCGACCATCATCTTCCCCGTGCCGATGGAGCTGATGCGCGCCTTCCTGGGCGCACAGGGAAAAGAGAAAGACGCAACCCAGTAAGCCGACCTTCCGTAGAGTGAGGAGGGGCGTAGCATGCTATGCCCCTCCTGTTGCGTCAAAGAAAAAGCTGTTTGGAGGTCGAGCAAGGACACCCCGCATGACGCCGTCAACGAGTAATCCAGAACCCAACCATGAAAAACGAAATGTCGCGCTGAGTTCCGTAATCGCCGCCATTGGCCTCACGTCCATGAAGCTGGTCGTCGGCCTCCTGTCCGGCAGCCTGGGCATCCTCTCTGAGGCGTTGCACTCCGGGCTGGACCTGGTCGCCGCGCTGGTGACGTTCTTCGCCGTGCGCGCCTCGGACAAGCCGGCCGATGAGCAACATCAGTACGGCCACGGCAAGATTGAGAACCTCTCGGCCCTGATCGAGACCGTCCTGTTGCTCATCACCTGCATCTGGATCATTTACGAGGCCATCGCCCGGCTCTTCTTCCGGCCCGTGGAAGTAGAGCCGAGCATCTGGGCGTTCCTGGTGATGGGGATATCCATCGCGATTGACGTGACCCGTTCGCGTGCCCTGATGCGCGTCGCCAAAGCGCATAACAGCCAGGCCCTGGAAGCAGATGCGCTGCATTTCAGCAC
>CAIQJD010000974.1 GCA_903872005.1 uncultured bacterium
GCTGGACGAGCCGGCGGCCGAGCAACTGGGCGCGCTGGCTGAGATCGCCGCATGGCGCCAGGAAGAGGGCGGAGCCGGCCGGCGCTTCGGCGTATTGGCCGGCCTGCGCGCGCCGGCCGAGCCGGCCCCCTGGCCGGCGATCCCGCCCGGCCAGCTCACCGGCGAGATGGTGCGCCCCTGGGTGCATGCTGCCGTGGCCGCGCGCCTGCAGGCCGGCATGGGCGAATTCCTCACCGAGCTGCGCCCCACCGCGGCGGTCTTCCTGCGCTTCAGCGGCATTGACTATGACCATGACCTGCAGGCCGGCAGCCGCCTTGACGAATACATCCGCGCGGTTCAGCGTTTGTTGGCCCCTTCGGAGGGACGCCTCCTGGAGATTACCGTCGGCGACAAAGGGAGTTACCTGTACATCTCCTACGGCTCAATCGTCAGCCATGAGGATGACGCGCGCCGGGCCGTGCTGGCGGCGCTGCAACTGCGCGGCTTGCGCGCCGGCCTGGCCGAAGGCGCGGAGGTGCAGATCGGCGTGACGCGCGGGACGATGCGCACCGGCGAATATGGCGGCAAGACTCGCCGCTCTTTCGGCGCGCTGGGGGATGATGTGAACCTGGCAGCCCGTCTGATGGGTCGGGCCGCCCCGGGCGAAGTCGTCGTCAGCCGGCGGGTACACAAGGACCTGCAGTCCGCCTCGGCCGGCGGGACTGGCCTCCAGGCCGCCGGCTTAAGCTTCGAGCCGCGTCCCCCGGTCACCTTGAAAGGCAAAGCCGAGCCGATCCCGGTCTTTGCGGTCATCGGCCTCCAGCAACGCCGGGCCATTCGCCTGCAGGAGCCGGCTTACGCCCTGCCGATGGTCGGCCGCGAGGCCGAGCTGGCGACCATGGCCGCGAAGGTTGATCTGGCCCTGGCCGGCCAGGGTCAGATCGTGGGCATTACCGCCGAGCCGGGCATGGGCAAGAGCCGGCTGGTCGCCGAAGCCATCCACCTGGCCCGCGCCAAAGGTCTGGAAGGCTACGGCGGCGCGTGCCAATCGGATGGCACGCAGACGCCCTATCTGGTCTGGAAACCCATCTGGTCCGCCTTCTTCGACATAGACCCGGAAGCGCCGCTGCGCCGGCAGGTCCGCAACCTGGAAGGCGAGGTGGACGACCTGGCCCCGGAGCGCTTGGATGCGTTGCCGCTCCTGGGCGAACTGCTCGGCCTGCCGCTGCCGGAGAATGACTTCACCCAGGCATTGGAGCCGAAGCACCGGCGCTCCGCGCTGGAGGCCCTCCTGCTCGACTGCCTGCGGGCGCGAGCGCAGCAGGCCGGCGCAGATGGGCAGGGGCTACTGCTGGTGCTGGAGGACCTGCACTGGATGGACGCCGCCTCGCGCGACCTGCTGGAACGGGTCGGCCGCGCCATCGCCGAGCTGCCAGTACTGCTGATCCTGGCCTATCGGCCACCGGAATACGCGCGCGTCCATGCGCCGGGCGCCGAGGCCGCGCCGCTGGTCGCGCAGACGGCCGGCCTGGAGGCGCTGCCTTATTTCACGCTCCTGCAACTGACCGAGCTGGGGCCGGCGCACATCGAGCAAGCCTTGCGCGCCAAGCTGGCCCAGTTGTACCCCGAATGGCGCGGAGTCACCCCCAAACTGCTGATTGAGCGGGTGATCGCCCAGTCGCAGGGCAACCCCTTCTTTGCCGAAGAGCTGCTCAACTATCTCCACGACCGCGACCTGGATTTGCGCGACCCGACCACCCTCGACCGCGTGGAGCTTCCCACCAGCCTGAACAGCCTGGTCATCAGTCGCATTGACCAGTTGGCTGCCAGCCAGCAGCTCACCATCAAAGTCTCCAGCGTCCTGGGACGCGTCTTTCATTATGAACATCTGCTGGGCTATTATCCCGACCTGGGCGAGCAGAACCGGGTCAGAGCGGATCTCGACAACCTGTCTACCATCGAGCTGACGCCGCAGGATACGTCTGACCCGGAGCTGGCCTATCTCTTCAAGCATCTGATCACCCACGCGGTGGCCTACGATCTGCTGACGCATGCCACGCGGGCGCGCTTGCACGAACAATACGCCGGCTTCCTCGAAGCCCACGCCGGCGCCGGCGTCGAGACGATCCTCGACCAGTTGGCGTATCACTACGAGCGGGGCGAGAATCTGCCCAAGAAGCGCGAATATCTGGTGAAGGCCGGCATGGCCGCCCAACGGCGCTATGCCAACGACACGGCCCTGGACTATTACCAGCGCGCCCTGCCCATCCTCGCTCCCACAGAGCAAGCCGGCGTGCTGCTGAAAATGGGACAGGTGTTCGAGCTGGTGGGCCGCTGGGATGAGGCCGATGCGTCCTACGGGCGGGCGTTGGCCGACGCCACGGCGAACGGCGCGCCGGCGGATCAGGCGCGCTGCCTGGCGGCGCTGGCCGAGCTGGAGCGCAAGCGGGGCCGCTATGCCGCTGCCGTGGAACGGCTGGAGCAGGCCAGCGCCATCTTTACGGCCCTGGGCGACCAGGATGGCGTGGCCCAGACGCTACACTTCCGCGGCACTGTCGCCACACATCAGGGCGAGTTGCAGAAGGCGCAGGAAC
>CAIQJD010000975.1 GCA_903872005.1 uncultured bacterium
ATGGCGCAATTCCGCTCCCTGGAATCTTTCGCCCAGTTCGGCTCCGAACTGGACAAGGCCACCCGCTCGCAACTGGAGCGCGGCCAGCGCATCACCGAAATCTTCAAGCAGCCGCAATACGCGCCCATGTCGCTGGAACATCAAGTGATGATCCTCTACGCGGTGACGCACGACTATCTCGACACCACACCGATCAACCGCGTGCGCGAATGGGAAGACGCCTTCCACCGCTTCATGGACATCAACCACTCGGAAGTCGCGACGATGATCGCCGGCGCCAAAGTGCTGACGCGCGAAGCGGAAGAGGCGCTGCGCCTATCCATTGACGAATTCTGCTCCACCGTGAGCTTCTCGTAGCCTTCAGCGGAGAGTGTGGCTTTGGCAACGCCACGAGAGATACGCCGGCGCATTCGCAGCGTCAAAAACATCGCAAAAGTCACCAGCGCCATGGAAATGGTCGCGGCCGCCAAAATGCGGCGCGCCCAACAACAGGCCCTGGCGATGCGCCCCTACGCCACCAAAGCGCGCGATGTGTTGGTGCACCTGGCGAGTCAGCGCGGCGCAAATGAAGAGTTACACCCACTGTTGCGCCGGCGCGCCACCGTGGAACGGGTCGCCATCATCCTGTTCACCAGCAACAAAGGACTGTGCGGCGGCTATAACCACAACATCCTGCGCCTGGCCGACCAGTTCAGCGAGGACGCGACCGTCCCCATCAGTTGGATCACGGTGGGGCGCAAGGGGCGCAATGCGACGGCGCGCAGCGGCCGGCCGATCATCGCCGACTTCGAAGAGATCACCGACCAACCCGGCCTCCTGGAGATTACCGCCATCGCCAGGCTGGTGATCCAGGACTTCCTGGCCGGCCAATTCGACGAAGTCCAACTGATGTACACCGACTTCATCAACACAATGGTGCAAAAGCCCCACGTGCGCCCCCTCTTGCCCCTGCAATACGGCGCGATGGACAACAAGCTCCCCGGCGCCCAGGCCGAGGCGACGCCGGCGCTCATCGAATATGTCTATGAACCCAGCCCCAGCGAGCTGCTGGACACCGTCGTGCCGCGCCTGGTCGAATTGCAGATCTACGAGGCGCTCCTGGAGGCCAAAGCCAGCGAGCACAGCGCCCGCATGGTCGCCATGCGCGCCGCGACAGATAACGCCGAAGACCTGGTAAGCGCGCTGACCCTGACCTACAACCAGGTGCGCCAATCGGCAATCACCAAAGAGATGCTGGACATTGTGGGCGGCACCGAGGCCCTGGCGCAAAGGCGCTGAACCGGCCGCCCCACGGACGTTTACGCTCAACCAACAGGGCGCTGCCCTGTTTGACCTGATGGATTCTCACAGCTGGAGGATGAGATGGCCCACGGAACCAAAGGCCGCATAGTGCAAGTGACGGGCGCCGTCGTAGATGTGGCCTTCCCCGAAGGCGCGTTGCCCGAAATTTACGAGGCGTTGGAGATTCACCGCCCGGCTGGCGGCCGGCTCGTGCTGGAAGTGCAACAGCACCTGGGCAACGACTGGGTGCGCTGCGTCGCCATGGACACCACCGACGGCCTGCGTCGTGGGGATGAGGTCGTCTCCACCGGCGGCCCCATCACCGTGCCGGTCGGCCCGGCGGCCCTGGGGCGCGTCTTCAACGTGACCGGCGACCCGATTGACGAGCGCGGCCCCGTAGACGCCGTCGCCCGCTATCCCATCCACCGGCCGGCGCCTACCTTCGACGAGCAAGTGACCCGCCCGGAATTCTTTGAGACCGGCCTAAAAGTCGTAGACCTGATTGCCCCCTTCACCAAGGGCGGCAAGACCGGCATCTTCGGCGGAGCGGGCGTCGGCAAGACCGTCGTCATCCAGGAGCTGATCCGCAACATCGCCACCGAACACGGCGGCTATTCGGTCTTCGCCGGCGTCGGTGAGCGCTCGCGCGAAGGCAACGACCTGCTGCGGGAAATGCACGAATCCGGCGTCATCGAAAAGACCGTCATGGTCTTCGGCCAGATGAACGAGCCGCCCGGCGTGCGCTTGCGCGTCGGCCTGACCGGCTTGACCCTGGCCGAGTACTTCCGCGACGAAGGCCGCGACGTGCTCCTCTTCATTGACAACATCTTCCGCTTCGTCATGTCCGGCTCGGAAGTATCGGCGCTCCTGGGCCGCATGCCCAGCGCCGTAGGCTACCAGCCGACCCTGGGCACCGAAATGGGCGAATTGCAGGAGCGCATCACCTCGACCAAGCGCGGCTCCATCACCTCGATGCAGGCGGTCTACGTGCCGGCCGACGACTACACCGACCCGGCGCCGGTCGCCACCTTCGCCCACCTGGACGCCACCATTGCCCTGGATCGCGCTATCTCCGAGCAGGGCCTCTTCCCCGCCGTAGACCCACTCTCCTCCACCTCGCGCATCCTGGACCCGCTGGTGGTAGGCAAGAAACACTACGACGTGGCGCGCGGCGTGCAGCGCGTGCTGCAACGCTACAAAGACCTGTCGGACGTCATCGCCATTCTGGGCATCGAAGAACTGAGCGACGAAGACAAGTTGGTGGTGGCGCGTGCCCGCAAGATTCAGCGCTTCCTGTCCCAGCCGATGTTCGTGGCGGCTCAGTTCACCGGTCGGGAAGGCAAATATGTGCGTATCGAGGATACCGTGCGCGGCTTCGAGGAAATCCTGGCCGGCTTGCACGACAGCATCCCGGAGCAAGCCTTCTACATGCAGGGCGGGATTGACGACGTCTTGGCCGCGGCAGCGAAGTTCAAGGATTAAGGCTGATGAACCAGCTTGAAGTGGACATCGTGACGGCCGAGCGCCGGGTCTATGCCGGCGAAGCGGCCGCGGTTGTGGCGCCCTCGGCCAGCGGCCAGGTAACGATCTTGCCGCGCCATGCGCCGCAGTTGGCGGCGTTGCAGGCCGGCGAGGAGCGCCTGATGCGGCCGGGCCTGGAAGACCTGGAACTGGCAGTCGGCGGCGGGTTCATGGAAGTGCGCGACGACAAGGTCGTCATCCTGGCTGATTCGGCCGAACGCGCTGACGAAATTGACATCGAGCGCGCCCAAAAAGCGCGCGAGCGCGCCGAGCGTCTGCTGCAACAACGGGTAGACGACGTAGATTTCATGAAGGCCGAAG
>CAIQJD010000976.1 GCA_903872005.1 uncultured bacterium
GAACCATGGTCAAGCGCAAAGCCTACACCCTGAGTCAGGTCGTCATTCTCGTACTCCTCGGCGCCGGCATCCTGCTGGGAACCCAGATGGATTGCACGTGCCTGGGTTGCACCTGCACCGCAACCGGCTGTAAGTGCGCGAACGGCTCGAATAGCTCGTCATCCCTCGGCGCGACCTTGCGCGATGAGCCGGACGCCCAGGCGGCCGGCATCCTGACGCGCTGGGCCGACTTCGAGCCGGCCCAGGGCACGATCACCGACAGGACATTCGCCATGGCCCGGCAGCTCAGCGCGATCCCGGCCTTCATGGGGCTGCTGGTCCCCACCGCGCCGGGCGCTGCCGCCCCCGGCCGGCTGCCGGCCGCCGGCCACGAAATCGTCCTAAGCTATAAGGTCAATAACCGCTCCACCAACATCACGGTGCGCCTCATCCCCGACGCGACGCGCGCCGCCCAGTTGGCCGCTGTCTTCCCCCCGCCGGCCGGCGCCCAATGGCAGGCCCTCGTCGCCGAGAACCAGAACTGGGTCAGCAACATTCCCACCCAAACGGCCACTATCAACCTGGTGGGCGGCTGGCTGAAGTACACCCTCGACTTCCAGGGCGCCAGCTATTGTGACGGCTGCGAAGTGCCTATGACGGCCTGCGCCGAGACGGAGCTGGATGGGCTGGAGCGCTTCGCGCTGGAACAGGCCGGCGTCCCCTTCGTAGAAGCGGATGATCTGCTCTGCCTGCCGCCGGCGTCGAGCAACATCGAATTGATGACGCCGGCCGGCCGGCTGCAACCCGGCCGGCTCCCCTTCGCCAGTTTCGGCGCGTGGGGCGGCGTGATCTTCACCTCGACGATGACCTCGACCGTCAAGGTTCCGTTGGCCCTGGAGCATAACATCTATCGCACGGAGACGTTCACCCTGGAACCCATTGCCTCGGAGCGCGGCTGGAGCTACGCCTGGCAGAACCTCCAGGCCACGCCCATCGCCCAGGTCAACGTCGTCGCGCCGCCATCTCCCTTGTGGAACGCGCGGCCGCTGAACGTGGTCATCGCCGGCCGCGATTTGCCCACCTGCGTACAGATGCGCGATACCATCTTCATCACGGCCACGCACGTCACCACGCCCACGCTGCGCGCTACGACGGCCATTCAGGTCCTCGCCGTTCCCGACCCGGCGCGCTGCACAGTGGCCGATCTGGGCGTGCGCCAGATCGCCAGCGCGGCCAGCGTGGACGCCGGCCAGCTCATCACCTTCA
Source organism: uncultured bacterium (assembly GCA_903872005.1). The sequence goes on from CAIQJD010000976.1 coordinate 1,246, forward strand.
CCACGACGATCACGAACTACACGGCCCGGGCCATCACAGCCATCGTGACCGAGACGCTGGAGCCGGCCGGCGCGCTGGGCGCGCTCTCTCTGCCGGCCGAATGTCAACAAGTTGGGGCGCAGGTGGTCTGCCAGTTCAACGGGTTCACCGGGCCGGCCACGCGCGTCTTCAACCTCGGCGTGCAGACGGCGACGCGCTTCGGCGGAACCTTGAGCAGCCAGGCCGAGATTCAGCCGGCCGGCGGGAGCGACCCGCTCTTCCTGGACAACGCCGCCGGCCCCCTGGAAGTCACGGTCAACCCGCCGCCGCTGAGATATTTCCTGTTGCCGCTGATCGCGCGATAATTGCGAAGAGGCTCATTTCAAGAGGAGAAGCAACATGGGCGTCAAATCCCAACTGATCGAAGTGCTGAACGCTGCCGGCCGGCAAGAGCAAGCCCTTCTCGCCGAACTGACCGAAGCCGAGCGCGCTGCGCCCGGCGCGGCCGACTGCTGGTGCGCCAAAGACATCATCGCCCATGTGGCGACCTGGAACGCGCGCCTGGTGCAACAGGTCTCCGATGTCCTGCGCGGCGCGGCCGTGCAACCAGTGGCGGACATTGACCAGGCGAACGCGGCGATCTGGGCGGAGCATTGCGGCCGGCCGTGGGCCGAGATCGAAGCCTTCGCCGCGGACGCCCGCGCCCAATTGCTCGCCCTGGTGGAGACCCTGGATGAGAAGACCTTGACGGATACGAGCCTGGCCCCCGAATGGCTGGCCGGCCAGCCCCTCTGGCGGCGCTTCGTCGGCAACGCCTACACCCACTCCCTCATGCACTATGCCGACATCTACGGCCGGCGCGGCGAAGGCGGGCGCATCCTGGCGCTCTATCAAGAAGCCGCAGAGCGGCTGGACCCCTTCGATGCCAGCCCCGCCTGGCGCGGCGTGACCCGTTACAACATCGCCTGCGGCTATGCCCTGGCCGGCTTTCGCGACGAGGCCATCGCCGCCCTGGGCGAGGCCCTGCGCCTGCGCCCCGACCTGAAGGCGCTGGCGCGGGACGACTCGGATTTCACTGCCATCCGCCAGGAGCCGGCCTTCCAGGCGCTCACTGCCGCATGAGCCGGCGCGTTTCGGAATTGACGAAATAGCGCCGCGCGGGTATGATATGCCCATCCTGGCTGTGGGCCAACAGGTGGCAATGGAAACCTACCTCTCCATCGTGATTCCGGCATATAACGAAGAGACGCGCCTGCCGGAGACGCTGCAACGCGTGCGCGACTACCTGGCGCGCCAGACCTATGCCTCGGAAATCCTCGTGGTGGACGATGGCAGCCATGACCAGACCCTGGCGGCGGCGCGCGCCGCTCTGGCCGGCGTCGAGTCGCCCGTCTCGGCCCGCGTCATCGCCAACGACCACCGCGGCAAGGGTTTCACCGTGCGGGCCGGCATGTTGGCCGCCGCCGGCGAGATCGTCCTCTTCTCCGACGCCGACCTGGCGACCCCCATTGAGGAGATCCCCAAGTTGTTGGCGCAGTTGCGCGCCGGCTATGATATCGCCATCGGCTCGCGCGAGGGCGTGGGAGCGCAGCGCATGGCCGAACCCTGGTATCGCCACCTGATGGGCCGCGTCTTCAACATGCTGGTGCGCCTCATTGCCGGCATGAATTACCAGGACACGCAGTGCGGCTTCAAAGCCTTCCGCCGCAGCGTGGCCCAGGACCTCTTCGCTAAGATGCAGTTGTACGGCGCAGGAGCCAAAGTCATCAAGGGGAGCGCCGTGACGGCCTTCGACGTGGAGATCCTCTTCCTGGCCGGCAAGCGCGGCTACAAGGTCGCCGAAGTGCCCGTCCTGTGGCATTACGGGGAGAGCACGAAAGTCAATCCGCTGCGCGATTCGGTGCGGAACTTTCAGGATGTGGCGCGCGTGCGGATGAACGACTGGCGCGGCGCCTATCGCGGCTGAGGAAGCGCCACGACCACCACGCGATGGGTGTTGTTGTCCGCCGGCCAACAGGTGACCAGCGTCAGGCGCTCATCGGGGAAAGACTCAATCCAGCGGGCATTCTCGGCGCGTTGCGCCGGCGAAGCCCCCTTCTCCTGCAAGATCATCGTCTCCGTCACGCGATAATGCAGCTCCAACGGGCCGGCGTAGAGGATCACCTCGTCGCCGGCCTGTAACTTGTGCAGGTCGCGGAAGACCAACCCCTCGATATTGTGATGCCCCGACAGCACCGTATTGCCCGGCCGGCCCGGCAGCGCCGATGTCAGATGCCAGCCGGCCGCCCCGCTGGGCACCTGCCACGCGACTTCCCAACCGCCATCTACCTGCGTCAGCTTCCAGCCCACCGCCAGCACCGGCGCATCCAGCTTGATTGCCGGGATGACCAGGCGCTGCGGCGGATCGGAAGGCATCGGCGTGGCTGGCGCCGGCGTAGCCGTGGGCGTGGACGTGACGATGGGAAGGGGCGTCGCGGTGGCCGGCGGAGGCGGCGTGGCGCTGGGGATGTCGGTCGGCGCGGGGCGGTCGGGGGTCGCGCTGACCAGGGCCAGCCGCGCCGGCCGACTGGTCGGCGCCGGCGCGGCCAGGGCGCGCGCCAGACGGTCGGGGGCGGCCATCAAGAGCGCAACCCATAGCGCCGCCAGGAGCGCGCCGGCCAGGACCAACCCCAACGGCCAGCCGGCCAGGCGCGCCGGCGCGTCGCGGACGACCCGCCGCCCGGCCTGCGCTCTGGCTCGTTGCGCGGCCGCCCCAAAGGCGGCCGGCCCCCTTGCGCTCATTGAGCGACGCTCCTCTCTTCTTCTGCCACGGCCGGCCCATAAATGCCGCGATAGGCCGGCGGCAGCAGGCGGGCGATGCGGAGCATGATCTCCTCGGTCATGGCTTCGAGCTGCCGGCTGCGCCCCGCGCCGGTCGGCGCCGGCAGGGTGAACGGCTCCCCCACGCGCACGACCACTTCGGCGCGCCGCAGCCGGCGCAATTCGGTGAAGACCCGCTCTTGCCCGTACGCGACGACCGGGATCAGCGTCGCGCCGGTGCGGCTGGCGAGGAGCGCCGCCCCGCCTTTGCCTTGCTGCAGCCCGCCGGTCTTACTGCGCGTCCCTTCGGGCGCGATGCCGAACGTGGCCCCTTGCCGCAACAGCTCCTCGACCTGCCGCAGCGCGCCCAGGTCAGCGCCGGCGCGGTTGATGAAGACGGCGTCCACCGCTTTGAAGAGCCGGTTGATGATCGGGCGCTGCTCCCACTTTTCGGCCGCCAGGACCCGCACGCGCGTCGGCATGGTCGCCAAAAGCACCGGCGGGTCGAGCCAGTGCAAGTGATTGGCGAGGATAATCAGCGGCCCCTGGCGCGGCACGCGTTCCGCGCCCTCCACGCGCAGCCGGCATAAAATGAGCAACAGGCCACGGATCGCGCCGCGCCAGAAACGATAGCGACCGGGGATCCTCTCTGCGGCCATCATCTCCCTCGCAGGGTCTCGGCGAGCGCCGCGATGTGCGCCGGCGTGCTGCCGCAACATCCGCCGATGACGCGCGCCCCCAGGTCGGCGAAGCGTTTGGCATACTCGGCGAACTGCGGCGGTTCCACGTCGTAGACGACGCCCTGGGGCAGCAGGCGCGGCAGGCCGGCGTTGGGCTTGATCCACAGGGGCGCGTCGGGGTTGGCGGCGCGCAGCCGGCCCAGCACTTGCAGGTTATCCTCCAGGGACTTGCCGCAATTGGCCCCAATCGCGGCCAGGCCCAGGGGCCAGAGGGTTTCCATCATCTTTTCGGGGGTCACGCCCATCATGGTGCGGCCGCGCGTGTCGAAGCTCATGGTGCAGACGATGGGGAGTTTGGTCATCTCCAGCGCGCCGGCCACGGCGGCCC